>VBOC01000190.1:10651-17789 GCA_005877655.1 Ignavibacteria bacterium | reverse complement strand
GGTGAGCAACAACATCATCGACCAGTGCGTCGCCCAGGGCGTCCCGTTTGCCCGGGAGTACGGCGGATTGCTGGACAACCGGTCGTTCGGGGGCGCCCAGGTCAGCCGGACGTTTTATGCCCGGGGACAGACAGGCCAGCAGCTCCTCCTCGGAGCCTACTCGGCGCTGTCGAGGCAGATCGAGCGCGGGGCCGTGAAATTTTACCCGCGCCGCGAGATGCTCGACCTGATCGTCGTGGGCGGCCGGGCGAGAGGGATCGTCGCGCGCGATCTTGTGGACGGGGCAATCGAGGTGTACATCTGCGACGCCGTGATTCTTGCGACGGGCGGCTACGCCAATGTCTTTTATCTTTCCACGAACGCGAAACTATCGAACGCAACGGCGATCTGGCGCGCCCACAAGCGGGGCGCCTTCTTCGCCAACCCCTGCTTTACGCAGATCCATCCGACGTGCATCCCCCGGTCGAGTGAACACCAATCGAAACTTACGCTGATGAGCGAGAGCCTCCGGAACGACGGCCGCATCTGGGTCCCCAAAAAACCGGGCGACAAGCGCGATCCGAGGGAGATCCCGCCGGAGGAGCGCGATTATTACCTGGAGCGGCTCTACCCGTCGTTCGGCAACCTCGTTCCGCGCGACGTCGCCTCCAGGAGAGCCAAGGAGCTGTGCGACAAGGGTTACGGAGTGGGGCCGACCGGCTACGCGGTCTACCTCGACTTCGCCGACGTCATCCAACGAAACGGCACGAAGTGGGTTCAAGAAAAGTACGGAAACCTGTTCGATATGTATCGCGAGATCACGAATGAGAATGCCTATGAAACGCCGATGCGCATTTATCCCGCTGCCCACTATACGATGGGAGGTCTGTGGGTGGACTACAATCTCATGAGCACGGTCCCGGGACTCTACGTGCTCGGAGAAGCGAACTTTTCCGACCACGGGGCGAACCGCCTCGGGGCGAGCGCGCTGATGCAGGGACTTGCCGACGGCTACTTCATCATTCCCGCAACGATCGGCGACTATCTGGCGGGCTCAAAGTTCGAGAAGGTCGAGCCGAAGCACGCGGCGGTCACCGAGGCGAGGGAAAATGTTGAACAGACGACGATGAGGCTCGTGTCTGCGCGGGGGAAGCGCACCGTCGACGAGTTCCACAGAGAGCTCGGCAACTTGATGTGGGATCTCTGCGGCATGTCACGCAGTGCCGCGGGTCTGAGCAAGGCCCTGGAGCAGATCCCCCGGATGCGCGATGCATTCTGGAAAGAGGTGATCATACCGGGGAAGGGAGAGGGCTTCAACCCCGAACTGGAGAAAGCCGGCCGCGTTGCCGACTTCTTCGAGCTGGCGGAGCTGATGGCCCGCGATGCGCTTCACCGGGAAGAATCGTGCGGCGGCCACTTCCGGGAAGAATACCAGACAGATGAGGGGGAGGCAAGGCGCGACGATGAACGCTTCGCCCATGCGGCGGCGTGGGAATTCAAAAAGGGGACTGAGCCGGTGCTTCATAAAGAACCGCTCACGTTCGAGTATGTCAAGCCGGCCCAAAGAAGCTACAAGTAGAGAAGCCACATTCATGGATTTCACACTGAAGGTCTGGCGCCAGCCCGATCGCAACTACCGGGGGCAGTTCCGGGTGTACAAGGCCGAAGGCATCACGCCTGACATGTCGTTTCTGGAGATGTTGGATTCGGTCAACGCCGGCCTTGCAAAAAAGGGCGAAGATACGATCGCCTTCGATCATGACTGCCGCGAGGGGATTTGCGGAAGCTGCGGGATGTATATCAACGGGCGGGCCCACGGGCCTGAGAGAGGTGTGGCGACGTGCCAGCTCTACATGCGCTCCTTCAAAGACGGCTCGTCGATCGTGATAGAGCCGTGGCGGGCGAAATCGTTTCCCGTCATTAAAGATCTGGTCGTCGACCGGTCGGCGTTCGACCGTATCATTCAGGCGGGCGGATATATTTCAGTCGACACCGGCGGCGTGCCGGACGGGAATTCGGTCCCGATTCCGAAACCTGACGCCGAGAAAGCATTCGACGCCGCGGCGTGCATCGGGTGCGGGGCGTGCGTTGCCGCGTGCAAGAATTCTTCGGCGATGCTTTTTGTCGGCGCGAAGATTGCCCACCTTGCGGCGCTCCCGCAGGGGCAGCTTGAGAGGAAGGAGCGCGCCATTAAAATGATAGCCCGGATGGATGCCGAAGGATTCGGGAACTGCTCGAACACTTACGCGTGCGAGGCGGAATGTCCGAAAAAAATCTCGGTCCTCAACATTGCGCGAATGAATCTCGAGTTTATCCTGGCGAAACTAAGGTAAGGGGCCGGCCGATGACCGGACACCGGGAGGGAGAACAGAGACAGGGACCGCCGTCCGGCGGTTTACAACTCCAGCGACTGCCGGAAGCTTTCTTCGTCGAGTGTCGCCGCCTGGCGCTCGATGATTTGGATCGATCGCTTCTGATTGTTCAGGCTGAGGTAGGCGTCTGTGTAGACGTTGATCGCGGAGCGGATTTCGACAAATCGCTCGGACAGCGTCGTGAGGATCGGAGCAGCGTCCGCGTCGTATGCCGGAGACTCGCCCGCCGCCGTTTCGTACTGGCTGCGGCCGATCGCCTCGTAGTACTTCATGGGCGGGGCGCCTTGCTTCCTGCTCCTCTGAACGATGAAGTCCGGAAAGAAGCCGGTGAGAAAGAGCGAGACGTTTCCGATAAACCTTCGCAGGTAATATTGCTGGTGCTTGTCGACTTCGCCGAGCAGGCTGATCAGATCCACAGCGTAGATGGCCTTGTCCCCCGGGGAGGAGAGCTGCCAGAACGATTCCGCGGACCGGAATTCGACGCAAACTCCCGCAACATAATCGACCAGGTCGTCGTCGGCGATGTGCTTGTGCTCGAGCGCGCGGTAGACGAACAGGTAGAAGTAGAGGTGCGGCGAAAGCGTGAGAAACACCGGAGGCACGGTTGTGGTTCGCTGGAAAAGCCGAGGGTCATGGAGGAGTTCGGTCACCGTCTCCGGCTCTCCGGCAACCTGGAGAATCGCCTTTCGCTCGGCCTCGGTTCCGCCGAGAGATTGCGAGATGAATTCCAGATCGACCTGTGTCAGCAGCGCTCGGGTCTTAAAATACATGATTTCCCCTTACAATGGCTGAATACGGCAAAGGATAAAAGCTTCAATAATTGTACCAGACATGCGCCCTCCTCTATTAATAAAACAAAAGTCCCGATTCCGGCGTTCGAAAACCCAAACCGGACCGCCGCCTGCGAGGCAACTCTTTCCTCCGGGCGGTAAGTTTTACGGCCCTGGAGGTCATATTTACGAGTCTCTGTGCGTCCAGGCTCGGTCCCGCCATGTCCCTGCCCCGTCCCGCCATGTCATGCACGGCAGGACCGAGCCGGGACAACGCGGCACACTGCCGGCACATGGCAGAATACGCTGAACTAGTTGATTTTCCCAGTTGAATGTACCAGTTGATTGTAATAGAGGAATGAGTAAATTAGCACCATTCCCGTCCCGCCATATCCCGCGCGGCGGAACCGGCTCACGGCACAGCGGGATACGCGAGACAAGCTGGAATGAACATGACGATGCACTTTCTCGAAATCGCGCTAAGGGCTGCAACGATTTATATCGTGGTGCTTCTCGGGCTGCGCCTGCTCGGAAAGAAGCACGTCGCGCAGCTTTCGATCGTCGACCTCGTTCTCATCCTGCTCATCAGCAACAGCGTGCAAAACGCCATGGTGGGGGACGATAGCTCGCTGATCGGGGGGATCGTCGCCGCCGGAACGCTTCTCGCACTGAGCTTCATCCTCAACTTTGTGTTCTACCGCTCGAGACGGTTCGAGTCGTTCATCGAGGGGACGCCGACGCTTCTCATCCATAACGGCAGAATCATCCGGAGCCATCTCGAATCGGAAGAGATCACCGAGGAAGAACTTGAACGGGTGATCCGGGAACACGGCATCGAGAACATCCTCGATGTCAAGGTCGCGGTCATGGAATCAGACGGCATGGTCAGCGTCATTCCGAAGGCCGGCGGGGAACGCCACATCGACGCGTTCAAGCGCCGCCGGACGAAATACGAACGGAAGAAGGCCTGATCGCTAACCGGTCCGGCCTGTCCGGGGCAGAAGCTGTCCGGTGAGCGTCCCGATCAGCAGCTCGTAATCGATCGGCTTCAGCACAAAGTCATCCACGCCGAGGCGCTTTCCGATGATCCGGGTCGTTCGATCGACCTCCGAGGACATAAACAGGAACGGCGTTTGCTGCGTGGCCGGAGTCGCGCGGATGAATTCAAATAAATCAAATCCCGCGGGACCGGATTGGAAGTTGATTTCCGAAAGAACGATATCGGGGGAAACGGTCTCGAGCGTTGCCAGGCCCTCCTCGACGTTTGCGGCTGCGATGACGGCGAACGAGTTCGAGCGCAGGATCTGGGCAAGCTCGAGGAGACTCTTTTCGTTGTCCTCCACGACAAGCACGGTTCCGCGGACACGGTTTTTGCGGACTTCCCGTAGGAGGGTCGACTCCACCACGAGATGGTCGGCCCGGGCAACGCCGAAGGCGGAGCGGAGCTCCTCGACTTTGTCGACGGTGAACGCGGAAATGCCTCCGGTTTGCCACACCTCATTGAGCGCCTCGCGGTAGAGCCTGTTCTTAACCTCCCGTTCGATCTGTTTTGCCGCCTCTTCCTCGATGCGGAGCTCGCGCTGCACTTTTTGCAGTGTGCCGAGCTGAATCTCGGACGGCCTGCCCTTCTGCCAGGTATCCCAGACGAACGAACGGAACTTGAAGACATTATCCGGATCCTGCCCGCTGCCGCTGTGCCTTTTCTGCAGCTCGGTCAGCCGGTGCACCAGCGCCTTGGATGCGTCGGCGTAGGCCTTGTTCACATCGCCCCGATCGAGGAGCCGCTGCGCCGTCACAAGGAGCGAGCTCGTCTGGTTCAGGCGTCGTTGCCTCAGAAGTTCCGCATACTTTCGGATTTCGGCTTCGATGTCCTTGCTCAGGCCCGTCCGCTGGGAGAGCTGCTTGATCAGAAACTGAATGCGGTCCTGATACGAGACGGCGAGCTCATTGTCGGGATCGACATTGAAAATCTTCTGGAGAAACCCGTCGGCGGCGAGGTATCGCGCAGCGCGGATCAGCTTGTCCACTTCGCGGAGCCAATCCGCGATCTGCATCTTCTCCGTGTTTGTGAACGATGATCGTGTCGTGTCAGGCATGGTCGATTTTCATGTTAGTCGAGTCGAGGCTAATTATTCTTCGCCCCCTGGCTGATCCATTTCCTGATGATGGCAAGTGTGTCGTCGGGAATGGGAATTTTTCGTTTGAGAGGCATCGGATCGCCGATGGGAGGCTTCGGACCAAGCTTCAGTACGATCAGGCTGGAATCGGGATTCCCCGGAACCAGCGGTCTGCCGTGTTTCCCGCCCTTCAACAGATTCTCGTAGCTGTCGAGATACAGCTCGCTCGGATTCATCTGGTCTTCGGTGTGGCAGGGCAGGCAGTAGGTCTTCAGAATTGGAGTAACATTCTTCTTAAAGGAGATTGCAGCCGGCGATTTCTGCGCATTCCTGCGCTGCCTGGACGGGTGCTGGTCAATCGCTCCTGAACCGCAAAAAAAGAGAACAAGAAGAAGAGAAAGGGCGCTGCGCATCAGGCCGCCCGGAGAGCTGGACGTCGGAGGTCTATAGAGTTCGGTCATGGGTTTCACAATTGTGATCGGAACGTCGAGGGTTTTTTGCGGTGTCGATGCATCCCCGAGGACCGTGCTTGTTCCGCCCGGAATGTCCCCGTAAACGATGAGCGTGTTTCCGTCGAGGGAATCATGGGCGTAGGGTGATTTTGCATGACGCAAGATGGAGTATGGCGGCTTTCCGCCCGCAACCGCCGCCGAGGTATCTCTTCCCGCGACGACAGTCAGCGAACCGGGGGTGGCGTATAAATAGGTGGGTCCGGTGATCTCGGGCTGATTCTTGTTGCAACCAATCACGACCAGGGAGGAAGCAAGAAAGGCCGCCGCTATAGCTCTCCGAACCATGCCCATCTATACTAGAACCACGCATGCATCTGGACGAGCGCGACGTCGTTGCTGATGCTCGGCGTTTCCATCACGATCAACCTCGAAACCGAGCGTGAGGCGTTTGACCGTGTTCGTAAAAGGCGATGCATCATCGTCGGCTACGCCCTCGACCGGGTCGACCATGTCGAACTTTCCGATGAGCCAAACACCCTGGATCGCTCTGTAATCAATCTCCGCGAACGCGGCCGACAGGTTTCCGCCGGGATTTGCCGGGCCAACCATGTAATTTTTCGTCCAGTCGATCTCTCCGAGGATCGTAACGTCACCCGTCCCGAAGCCGGCGGATACCCCGCCCATGGAGAAGGCCCTGAACCCGTATGCGGATGCCCCAAGGATGAAATTCAGGGAAGAAATTCCGCCGGAATACTCGACTTTTACGGCGTAGGCTTTCTTGTCCGAAAAATCTATCGGATACAGGTGCCCGGTTCCGTTAAATAGGCCCGCGGTGACGAAGAAATTCTCGACGTACGCCCCAACCTCCACGCCGATGTCTTTATAGTTCGGCACAAACAGGAGGCCCGCCTGGGATCCCGCCCCGGTGTAACCGAGGTCTCCGCCCCTCGTATACGACGTGTGATCATCGATGCGGAATCCGTAATTCGGCATGAAACTTCCGCCCTTTATGTATCCGCCCGAAGGCAGTATCTTGGCCAGCACGAACGCCTCGGTTCCGTTATACGGGTCAGTTCCGTTGGAGAGTCCGTTGTATGTGCCGTTGATGATGTCCTGCTTGAAATAGAATATGATTTTCTTGGCGATCGTTGCCGCGCCGTAGACCGAGGTGGTCATGGCCTGGAAGGCGGTGGTCTTCGAATAGCCGTCGTAGATGAACTGGGAGCGGTATTCCCCACCGAGCGAGATATTGTCGCTCACTTTTCCACTGAACGTGAAATCGCTGTCGCGCCAGGCTTCGATCGGGATCTTATCTGTGCTGAAGACCGTCCCGTATTCGGTGCGCATCTGTCCGCCCGTCGTATTGATATGGCAGGAGGAGCACTTGGCGCCGGCCATCAGGGCGAAGCGCGGGAGGGAATGGGAGTTTTGCGTGCCGGCGATGAACA
>VBOC01000190.1:0-10626 GCA_005877655.1 Ignavibacteria bacterium | reverse complement strand
GCCTCATCTGGTCGATCCCTTCCTTCGGTGAAGTGTCATGAGGGACGTTGTGAACGCGAAAGGGGGAATGTAATCATTCGGGACATGTTTTGCAAGATGACGATTCGATTGGAATCCCCCGGAAGCCCGGACGCGGGCGGTCCGCCGGACACGCAATGGGTTGACTTTCTGCGTTTTCTCGCCTATCTTGAAACGACATTTTGAAATCTTCTCCCTCCATACCGCGCCTCCGGCTTCCACTTTATTTCAAAATAAGCATGTGGTTTCTCGGTGTTATTTCCATGATAGTGATTTCAAGTCTCACCATTCTCCAGCAGTTGAAGACAGTCTACTCGTTCGAGAAGAGCGAATTCCGTGTCGTTCCCATGACACAGCATCTGGCGCGGCTGCACGGGTCGGAGCGCGATGCGGCGATAAAGTATTTTGAGACAAAGGACAACTTCAGCGATCAAACGCTGGCGCTCATCGGCGACGAATTCGATAACGATCTCGACTCTCTGAAACGGATTGTCGATCGCGAGGAGTTGAGGTCGCTCGTGGAGCGGGTTTCCGCCCATCACACCAGCTACCGGGGATTTCTCGACCGCCAGCGATCGATTTTAAAGAAAGATCCTGCGTATGATCCCTTGCCCGCCATGAAGGATGTCGAGCCACTAAGCAAGTCGCTGGAGGAGCTGCCCGAGCGGAGGTCGGGCGCATTGACCACAGCATTGATCGTGCTCGTTCTCGCCGGTTTGATCACGATAGCGGGTGGAATGCTCTTCGCCCGGACGCTGACGCGGCCCATCAAACTATTGCAGGCGGCAGCCGAAAAGGTCGGCCAGGGCCTGTACGAGACTGTCCCGATCACATCGAAGGATGAAATCGCCGACGTGACGCGCGCTTTCAACCAGATGAGCGATGAGCTGAAGCAGGTTGATCAGGAGCGCATGCAGATGATGTCTGAAATCTCGCACGAGATGAGGACGCCGCTGCAGGTTATAAAGGCCGGCTGTTACACGGTCGTTCATATGAAGGACGGGCCCGTCCTGAATGAGCGGCAGCGGGAAGCCGTGGGGATGATTCACCAGGCGACAAACAGAATCAACCAGTTCGTCAACCTCTTCCTCGACGTGGCGAAAATGGAAGCCGGCCTGATGAAATTCAAGTTCGAGGTATCCAATCTGTTTGACGTGCTGCAGCCCCTCGTGATGGAGGCGCAGCTCATCGCCGGGACACGGCAGATCAAGGTCGACTTCGACGCGCAGGAGATACCGCTTCTCACATTCGACAAGGACCGGATGAGCCAGGTGTTCAGCAACCTTCTCTCGAATGCCTTGAAGTTCACGCCCAACAACGGATCGATCTCGGTGCGGCTCGCGAGAGAAACGGAGTGCAACCAGATAAAAACCAACGGCAAGGGATGCATCCGCATCCAGGTCCAGGACTCCGGTGTGGGCATCCCGGAGGCCGACTTGAAGAAGCTCTTCAGCAAATTCTACCAGGCGAAGAACGTTCCGCAGGTGAACGAAAAAGGCTCGGGCCTGGGCCTCGCGCTCGTCAAGCATGTCGCCGAAGCGCACGGGGGCGCTGTGAGCGTCGAGAGCCAGGTGGGAGTTGGCTCGACGTTTACGGTCGTCCTTCCCGCCTGACGCAAGAGTCCGTGAGTCCCACCGCCCCTCCGCATCCCCGGCCGGAAACCGAGTCGTATCTCGATGCGCTTGAGAAATTCGCGGGTCGCAAGTTTCGCCACCGGTCTGATATCAAAGTTCTCCTCGAACTCTCTCCTTCCCGGGAAACGGTCTTCGAGGAGATTGTGTTTTACGCGAAATTCATATCGAATGCCTATGCCGTGCTGCGGCGGACCGGACCGGCGGGCGAAGATACGTCGAGATTATCCGCCGAGTTCCAGGAGAAGCTCGGCCAATCCGCCTCCCTCATCCGGACCATCCTGACTGATGCCTCGTCAGAAGTGAGAACTAATTTCTCCGACCGGTTTCTTGCGCCGTCGCCGGACAGCTTGTCGCGATTCCTGGAGTTGCTCGGTGAATTGAGCTGGATCAAGAACTACGATAATGATAAAAAACGGGCGCGGTGAGAGGCGTTGCAACTTCGTCGAAAAAGACTTATGTTGATCAGCCGTCGATGAGACCCATGATCGCACGAATCTCCCTGGCCGCGGTTTGCGTTGCTGGGATCTGCTGGCTCGGGGGAGTCAATATCAGAGCCGTGATCGGTTTCGACCTGCTGCAGATGGGAACACTCGACTTCAAGCCGAACGTCCATCCCTACGTGGAGCGGACTGTCTTCAGTCTCATCGCCCAAAGCTCACTCGTCGTCGACATCGCTTACGTGGCCGTCTGGGTGAGCGGGCTCGTGTTTTTAAGAACGACCGGCCTCAGTCTGAAAGAAAACGGATGGCTCCTGATGAGCGCCATTCTGTTCTACCTCTTCACGCCGGTCGAGGTCTATACCATGGTCCTCGACGCGAAAATGTGGCTTCTGGATCATGTGGGCTCGAACGACCTCGTCGAATTCCGCAAGCTGTTCATTCACCGCCTCGCCGCGCTGGCGGGGGTTCCGATGATCGCACTCCTCTCTTATTATAGTATCGTCTGCCTGGCGGTCTTCCAGCCGATGAAAACACCTCCCATCTCAGACGAAACGCCTCCCGGTTACCTCGCGTCCTGATGACGAGCGCTGTCGCCCTGGCGAGGTCGCACGCACTTCTGTTTCTGATCTGTGCGTCGTTCCTCGTGTGCGGGATCCTGCGGCTGAACGACGTCTCGGTGTATACTCCCGACAGCTGCCGGTACGTCATCCTCGGCAATTCCCTGGCGCGCGGGCAGGGTTGGCTGGACGCGACAGGGCCGGCGCCCGAGAGATTCTGGAGTTCTTTTTTCCACTTTCACTCACCGCGGTAAAAATATGGACGCTCTGCTGGGGAGCCCTTTGCCTTGTGCTTTTTTACACCCTCCTCAAGCGACTGCTCGGACAAACTGCGGCGGTGCTCGGGGGATTGATGCTTGCGGTCAACCCCCTGCTGGTTATCTTTTCCTCCGAGGCGTTGTCGGATGCTCCGTTTCTCGCATTCCTCCTCCTCGGTTTCCTGTCATTGGAAATAGATTCTTCCCGCGCCGAAGGGAAGAAGATTCTTCCGGGGGCGATGGGTTTGTCCGTCTCGGCGCTGCCTTTGATTCGCGAGGCGGGGATCGCTGCCGTCCTCGCAGCTGGAGCCTACCTGGCGTCGCGGCGGCGGATAAAAAACGCGGCGTTTATCGTCCTCTCGGCGGCCGGGCTCCTTGGGCTCTGGTATTTGAGAAATAGAGGATGGTCCGCGGTCGAAAACAACGCCCTGGCGATCAATCCTTCGATTCTGTTCCAAAGGTATTTTACATCGGCCGATTCGTCTATTATAAAAGAGTTCCTCCTGCGAGCCCTTTACTCCCTCAAAGCCTATGTTCCGCAGATCGGCATGATTCTCGTCGATCCCATCGGAACCGGACAACTTTCGGACCTGATCGTCAGTCCATCGTCTATTTATAAATCCTCCGCGAACATCCTCGATGCTGCGATGCCCATCGTTGTGATACTCACATTCGCGCTTCTGGCTTTCGGAATTGTGCGCGACGTAGGAACGAGCGCGACCGGCCGGCTGCGCCTGATTTTTCTCGTGAGCTATCTCATGATCATTCTCGTCTTTCCGGCACACGACATGCGTTATCTCCTTCCGATTCTGCCGCTGGCCATCTACTATGCGCTCAAAGCGTCGATGGCGATTCCCTTGAATGCGTCCCTGAAGGGAAAGCTTGCGGCGGCCGTGCTTATCCTGGCGACGATGCCGAATCTCCTCGGACTGTTCGAGATAGTTTCGCTGAATGTGGTTTATAATCGCTCGCCAGAACAGCTTCTTCATTACCCGATCCTACCCGCGGCCTTCCGGTATCAATGGAAGAAAATCGGCGCCTGGATAGAGGCCCGCATGCCCGCTGATGCCGTGCTCGCAAGCCCGGTCAAAGACTTGGTCCTCGTGACGGGAGGAAGGAGGGTTGTCGAGATCGATCCTGTCGTCATCCTTCCGGAGTTCGAGAATCTCCTGCGCAACGAGCAGGTCGGCTATGTGTTTGCACCAGCACAGTGGAGAGATCTGAGAGCCTATGAATTTCCGATGCGCGAATCTCGCCGCTTCTGGTTCGAACCCGTCACCGGCCTGCCCAACGTGATGAAGGTCCACTCGCGGTTGCTAGAGCCGGCCGTGCGAACGCCTCCCCACGAAGTCTTCGATACGCTCAATGCCTCGGAGCTGCTCCGCAAGGGCAGGAGCGATCTGGTTGCCGGCCGGATCGGCGAGGCACTCAGGAGTTTGAGGCGGGTGCTCGAGCTCGCGCCGGCGGAGGCCGAGGCCGTGTATGAAGTCATGATAGCCGACCTCATGAACGACGACATGGCGGACGCGGCTGTGCAGTATCAGAGGATTCTTACCTTGCAGCAAACCTATTCCTACATCGACTACGGCCGCAGGCATTGGGATGCGGCGGAGCGGCTGGCAGAAGCGCGGTCGTCCACGGTCCCGGAAGAGCGCGCGACGAAACTCTTCGAGGCCGCTTCGCTCTATTGGAGGATGGGATATCCCGCCCGCGCCGGAGGGATCCTGAACGAGCTTCTATCCACGGATTCCTCCTATTTTGCAGCCCTCCAGTGGGGCGTGAATATCAGCCTGCAGCTCCGCGATACATCGCGCGCCTGGCAATGCCTCTCCCGCCTGGAACGCATCGACGCCGCGAACCCCGTCGTGAAAGCGTTCAAGCGGATTTTTCTTACTTGCGACTCTCTGAACGTCGTCCGTAAACGGCCGGAAAAAAGCCGGCTCCATCTGGAGCTCGCGCTTCTTTATGATGACATCGGTCTCGGCCAGGAGGCGCTCGATGAGGCGGAGATGGCCGCCGCGGAAGATTCCACTCGAATGGAGCCGCTGTTGTTCATCGCAAACATGCTCGACAGAGGCTCGCACCTCCTGGCCGCGGAAAAACTCTACCGGAGAGTCCTCGCCGGCGATCCCGGGAACGCATACGCGCTTGCGAAGGTCGATTCAATCGGGCATATACTCGCGCGGGAGTAATCCCGTGCTTCGGGACGAGCGAATGGTAGTGGTTCACATAGCACTTAAATTGAGAATGAGGGAATTAGACCAAATAAAAATAACGAAGATAACGGCCAGCGCGGCCGTTTGATTTTCTTCGGACAAATGGTTATTCTTCCGAATGAATTATCTTCAGATCATGCGCGAGCTCGAAGAGGTTGCCCGGCAGCTCGGCATCGAGCTCCGGTATGAAAAGGGCGATTTCGACGGGGGGTATTGCGTGCTCAAGAATCAAAAGGTCCTCGTCGTAAACAAACGGCTGAGCGACGCCCGCAAAGCGGCGTGCCTGGCGCAAGCGCTAGCAGAATACGGCATCGAGACGACGTTTATCAAGCCCACCCTCCGGGAGTACATCGAGGACGAGGTCGCGAAAGCCGCTAAAATCCGAACGAGCGGATGATCAAGGCGGTCATCTTCGACCTGGATAATACCCTCGTCGATTTCATGGGGATGAAACGGCGGGCGATCGACGCGGCGATCAGCGCGATGATCGACGCCGGACTCAACCTGTCACCGGAGGAAGTGAGGGGGCGCATCGATTCCATTTACAGCGCCCGCGGAATCGAGTTTCAGAATGTGTTCGATGAACTGCTCTACGACGTGTTCAACAAGGTCGACTACAAGATCCTCTCCGCGGGAATCATCTCCTACCGGCGGGCGCGTGAAGCCGCCCTCGTCCCGTACCCCCATGTCTATATGACCCTGATGGAGCTCCTGAAGAGGGGACTGCGCCTTGCCGTCGTGAGCGACGCGCCGGCGCGGGAGGCGTGGCTGCGCCTCTCCTATCTGAACTTTCATCACATTTTTCACACTGTCGTGACGTTCGAGGATACGGGCCAGCGAAAACCCAACCCCGGCCCGTTCAGGAAAGCCCTCGACCTGCTCAACGTCCGTCCGGAAGAAGCGCTCATGATCGGCGACTGGGCGGAGCGGGACATGATCGGCGCGTCGAACATCGGGATGAAAACCGTGTTTGCCCGCTACGGCGATACGTTCGGGACGGTCGAGACGCACGCGGATTATGAAATAGGCGACGTCAAAGAGCTGCTTTCAATACTAGAAAAGGAAAACGCCGGAGCGCTTGTCTCCCATGATTGAAGGCGTCGGAATCGATGTAGTCGAGATTCCGCGCATGGCGCGGACCATCGGAGATTGGGGGGGAGCCTTCCTCGACAGAATATTTACGGTGAGGGAGCTCTCGTATTCACGCTCGAAGAAGAACCCGACGCACCATTTCGCCGCCCGCTTCGCCGTGAAGGAGGCGGTCGCCAAGGCGCTTGCCACCGGCTGGAGCAGCGGATTCCGCTGGAAGGACGTGGAGGTGGAGAACAATCCGGCAGGCAAACCTTCCATCGTCCTGTACGGCCGCCTGAAGGAATTGTTGAAAGGGAGCCGGATTCTCGTCTCCATCTCCCACTCCGAAAATGTCGTCGTGGCCTGCGCCATCATCGAGCGCTGACGTTCGCGGGGGCTCGTTGCCTTTGGCAAATAAAGTGCGTATTTTTGAACCCATAGTCCGTCATTTGTGGAACATCCGGGAACCGCTCAGATGAAACAGATCGGCATCAAGAAGTTGTACTATTCGATCAGCGAGGTCAGCAAGATAACCGACCTCGAACAGTACGTCCTTCGTTATTGGGAATCGGAGTTCGAACTGTTGAAGCCTTCGAAGAATCGCGCCGGAAATCGCATTTACACGAACCGCGATATCAAGCTGATTCTGCATATCAAAAAACTCCTCCGCGAGGAACGGTATACGATCGAGGGAGCAAAGAACGTTCTGGTGAACTATCTGCCGGAGAGCGAGTCAGGGGAGCAATTAGAATTAATCGCCGATGCGGCCGCGCCCGGATCGACCGCCCCGCCGCAGGGAAAGGTGCCGGAGAACCGGCTCCGCGGCGACATGATCGAGATGAAGAAATTCCTGGAAGAACTGCTGGTTCGTCTGACCTAGGGGGGATCCCGCTTGTCCCGGCCCGGTCCCCGCGGAGCGGGATGCCGGGGAACGCGCGGGACTTATCCCGCACGGCGGGACTTAGCTTGGAGGCAGGGGGTTACACCCGGCTGTGCGCGCGCCGGGGCTCTTCGGTCTTCCCGTCGCCGTGCAGGATCGTATCGAGAAGGCGGAGGAGGTTTTCAGCCTGAATCGGTTTCGGGAGAAACGCCTCGACGTGAGATTTCTTGACCTTCTCCAGCACATCCTGATCCGTCGCGCCGCTCACCGCAATGACCTTGATGTCCGGTGTCAGCCGCCTTAACGTGCGGATCAGCGAAGCACCGTCCATGTTGGGCATCATCATATCTGTCAGGACTAAACTGAACTTGTGCCGGTCCTTCTCGATGATCGTCAACGCCTCGATGCCGTCCTTCGCTGTTGCAGTCCGATAGCCGTACGCTTCGAGCGTCTCCTTCGTAATCTCCCGGATTGACAATTCGTCGTCGACGATGAGAACCGACTCGCCGCGCCCCACCGGAAGCTCGCGCCGGCTCTCCTCCTTCTTTTGCGGTGAGACCTCCGCATTGGTCGCCGGTATGTAGACTTCGAAGATGCTCCCTTTCCCCACCGTGCTGTCGACGGTGATGAATCCCCCGTAACTCTTCACAATCGTCGAGACCGTCGAGAGGCCGAGCCCGGTTCCCTTTCCGACTTCCTTTGTCGTGAAGAACGGATCGAAGATCTTTTCCAGAATGTCGGGGCTGATGCCGGTGCCGCTGTCCATGATCGAAAGGAGCACATAATTTCCGGGCTTTGCGTTGAGGTAGAAGCGGGCGGTCTGCTCGTCCAATGAAACGTTTTCGCCCTTCATCGTAAGAGTGCCCCCCTCCGGCATGGCGTCCCTCGCATTGACCAGCAGATTGAGAATGATCTGATGGAGCTGGGTTGCATCGCCTGTGATGGTCCACAAATCGTTCGGGAGGTCGAACTGAATCTCGATTGAGCGGGGAAATGTTTCGCGTGTGATTTTTTCAATTTCCCGCAGAATGTGTTTCGGTTGAAGAAGGATGCGTTCCCCCTCCGTCCCTCTGGCGAATGTCAGGACCTGCTTGACGATATCGGCGCCGCGCCGGGCGCTCAGGTCGATCGTCGAGAGCAACTGCAGCGTCTTGTCGTCGCTGTGCCTCCTCTGAAGGGCCTGAATCGACATCAGGATAGGGCTGAGGACGTTATTGAGGTCGTGCGCGATTCCGCCCGCGAGCGTGCCGATGTTCTCCAGGCGCTGGGCTCTCCGGAACTGTACCTCCAGGTCTCTCTGCTCGGTCACGTCGGTATTAACGATAAGGATGGATCTCGCCTTTCCTTCCGCGTCGTTCATGAGAGTCCAGCGGCTCTCGACGACTAATTTCTTGCCGGCCTTCGTGACCTGCTTCATCTCGCCGCTCCAGGCGCCCTGATTCATCACACTGAAGTAGGCCTTCTCGATTCCGCCCGAATCCTCCTCTTCGAGGATATCGCTCATTTTCCGCTCAAGAACTTGTTGCTGGGGGAGCCCGTAGAGGTTCTCGGCTCCACGGTTCCAATAGAGGATCTGATGCTCGAGATTCCGCACGAGGATAGCGTCACCGGTGATATCGAGTAGAGCCGCCTGTTCCCGGATCTGCTCCTCGGCCTGCTTGCGCTGCGTGATATCCTGGCCGACCACGATGAGGGTGTTATTGACGCCGGCGGTCTCCTGCCAGAGAATCCAGCGCGGGTTCTCCTGGCTGTCGATGGACTGGCGCTCGTAGGGCAGCGAGCTGATCGGCAGTTCGCGACGTGCACACTTGGCAACACGGTTGCGCTCCTTCTTTCTCTCGACAGCGTCGGCTGCATCGCGCTTGCCGACGCTCCACCAGCCGTCCTGCAGCAGGGTTTCCGGCTCGTAGCCGAGAACGTGCGAGAACGAAGGGCTCGCATACTGGATCCCTCCCGTGGAATCGGCGACAAGGATGAGAGCGCTTGTTTTCTTGATGATGTCGTCGGATACCTGGACCTGCTTTTCGATCATCTTCCTCTGCGACTGCTCCTCGCTGAGCTGCTGGTCGCGCTTGTTGAGCAGGCCTGTGAGAGTCTCCAGCCTCCTCTGCCCGGATTCGGCATTCATGATCGCCGCGTGCAGCGCCCGCCCGGCGCGTCCGATTTCGTTATTGGACACCGGCGGGGGGATCCTACCGACGCGCCAATCGCCTTTGGCGGCGCGCTCGGCCACTTCGGCGAGAGCCGAGATCGGGTGGGTGAAAAACCAAGCCAGTAAGAAGATGATGACCAGGCCAAACAACCACGCGACCGCACAAACTAACACGAGGGTCGTCGTGGTCTGGTGCATTTCTGCCTGAAGCCGGTCCAACGAGAAACCGAGATAGAGGGTGCCGAACGGGCTGTCTTTCAGAACGACAGGCATCCTCACTTTATAAACGGCAGCAGAGAGCGGGTCGCCCCTCTGAATATCCTGGTAGACCCATTGCCGGGCCTGTGCAATATTGAATGCCTGATTAACGCCGGGAGAATCCTGCTCGATGACGGCATATTTCACATACGGATTTTCCTTGATCCGTTCGAGCGTCTGATCCATTGCGTCCGTGACAAGCTCGTCAAAGGTCAGAGCAAGCTTGAGGTATTCTCCGCTCACTTCGGTAATCCGCCGGAAGTTCTCGGTTTCCAGCGAGAGTGCATCGTTCCTGAAGCGGCTCGACAGATAGAAGAACGTGGCAATGCAGATCGCTGCGAGGACAGTTCCGCTAATCAGAACGATCTTCGTTCGGGCCGAATCAGGCGATAAAAACTTGACAGATTTCATAATGGCTCAGTTTCAGAGCACTTGGAATTTCGAATAAAAACCCGTAGAATCCTACCCTCACGTGATCCGCGTCAATCCAGGCCCTTGCTCATCTGGCGGAATGGCAGGAGGCACGAATATATGCCTTTCCTGCTCTTGAAAGCGTGTTTCCGGGCACATGTTTGTACTCGCGGGAATATAGCGAAGAGGGGTGTGAAGGTCAATGTACTTGCATCGGGCCGGAAAAGTGATTACTTTACCCGTGCCTCATCGCCATTTTGGGGGGATTCTTTCTCAAGCTATCCGGAACGTAGCGCAGCCCGGCTAGCGCACTTGCTTGGGGTGCAAGGGGTCGCGGGTTCAAATCCCGCCGTTCCGACTGACCACTTCACGAAGGATCGTTTATGAAGGGAGGATTCGCCGTTTCCTTTCTCGTCGTCTTCGCGACGGGGTGTTCAAGCTACGATCCGCTGCAAGTCGTTTCTGCGTTCGACCAGGGCACATGGGTCGGAACGTTCTCGAGCACACAGGACTTCGGCTGGGATGGAAGCATCGTTCAGTCAGGCTCCGTCACATTCGAGTTCGGATCCTCGGATTATGCGTACGATGCAACGGTTCTTTCCCTGACCAACCGGACCAGGTTCATCTCCTGGGGCGTCGGCACGCGTCTGCGCGACCGCGGTCTCTGGACGAAGTCGGATTTGATTGTTAAGATGGACGACGCCGCCAATCTCCGCGCCACCGACAATCTCC
>VBOC01000188.1:4832-6913 GCA_005877655.1 Ignavibacteria bacterium | reverse complement strand
TCCGTCGATCCGGAGCGACGACGCTGCCGGAGGCCCTGCGGCTTGCCCCGAACCTCGGCGCGGCCCGGGTCGACTCACGAGGATGGGCAATCAGTGCAGGAGGGTTCAATGGCACGACATCTAATAAACTCCTCGTCATGCTCGACGGCCGGTCCGTTTACACTCCACTCTACTCGGGCGTGTTTTGGGATGTTCAGAATGTCTTCCTCGACGATGTGGAGCGCATCGAAGTCATCAGCGGGCCCGGTGGCTCGCTGTGGGGCGCGAACGCTATCAACGGGGTCATCAACGTCATCGAGAAAAGTTCGAATCACTCCTCTTCGCAAGGGTTACGGGCCACCGCCTCGGCGGGAACGAGAGACTGGACTTCCGACGGGGTTCGTTATGGAGGGCGGCTGGGAGAGCAGGCATCCTATCGAGTCTATGGAACCTATTTTTCCAAAGGCAATTTCAAGCTTCCGAACGGCGCCGATGCGCGCGACTCCTGGAGCCTGGGACAGGGAGGATTTCGCGCCGATTGGGATGCGACCGGTCACGACGCACTCTCGCTGCATGGCGATCTCTACGACGGGAGCGCCGATCAGGCAGGTCAAAAGGACTTCTCGGCTACCGGCGGTAACGTTGTCGGCCGATGGAGCCGTAACCTCGGCGAGCATTCCACGCTGGAAACGCAGGCATATTTCGATCGCACTCACCGGACCATCCCCCAGACCTTCGGCGAAGAATTGAACACGTATGACTTCGATGTCCAGCATCATCTTTCCGTCCAGAGCCGGAACGAGCTCGTCTGGGGAGCGGGGATCCGTTATTCCGTTGACGACGTCGAGAATTCACCCGTTCTCGCATTCCTGCCGTCACATCTCGTGATGCGGCTTTATACCGCATTTCTTCAGGACGAAATCACGCTGATTCCAAACGCTGTGCGCCTTGCCATCGGGTCGAAATTCGAGCACAACGACTTCTCGGGGTTCGAGTACCAGCCAAGCGCGCGGATCTCCTGGATTCCGGCTGAAAACCAATTCATTTGGGCGGCCGTTTCGCGCGCCGTGAGAACGCCCTCGCGGATTGACCGGGATTTTTTTGTTCCCGGGAACCCTCCGTACAACTTCTTCGCAGGCAGCCCGGATTTTATCTCGGAAAAACTGATCGCCTATGAAGCAGGATATCGTACGGGCTCGCCGTCGATTACTTTTGATGTGACCACTTTCTACAATCGGTACGACGACCTGCGGAGCATCGAACCCGGCCCGCCTTTGCTCTTTGCGAACGGATTGGAGGGAATCTCCTACGGCGCCGAGGCGGTGCTTGATTATCAGCTCGCCGGGTGGTGGAGGGCGAAGGCGGGATATGCGTACGTTCAAAAAGACCTCCGGCTAAAACCCTGGAGCAAAGACCTCAATAACGGTGAGGGAGAAGGGAGCGATCCGAAGCATCGCATGAAAATCCAGTCGTTCATAGACCTTTGCCATGGGCTGGAGCTCGATGCGTGGCTGCGGCTCGTCAGCGAGGTTTCGAACACGAAGGACCCTGTACCCGGTTATGTCTCCCTCGATGTGCGAATGGGTTACCGGGTATCCGGCAGCTTCACGCTCTCGATCCTGGGACAAGATCTCTTGCGGGGTCAGCATCCCGAATTCGGCGTCCCGAACGGGCGCGAAGAAGTCCCCCGGGGAGTGCTGGGGAGGATCGATTGGACCTACTAAGCGTAAGCAGCTCCCCGATGACTGCAAAGCCCTCCGCAAAGCGGATGCAGCGTATTCCGCATCGCCGGCGCCTCCGCTCCCTGATCGCGCTCATTCTCCTCACCGCCTGCTCCGTTGGCCAGGGGCCGGCGCAGCATGACAACGGGCTGGAACAAAAATTCAAGGCGGCTTACCTTTATAACTTCCTCCAGTTCATCGAGTGGCCCGACACGGCATTCGCGACCAAATCTTCGCCTGTTATAATCGGCATCTTTAGCCAGGACCCTCTTGCCAGAGAGCTCGGGCAACTTGTGGAGGGCGAGTCGGTCAACGGAAGGAAAATCATGGTCCAGAATTTTCGCACGACCCGAAACATCAAGGAATGCAATGTGATTTTCA
>VBOC01000188.1:0-4719 GCA_005877655.1 Ignavibacteria bacterium | reverse complement strand
TAATTTCTACGTCCAGGATAACAAACTCCGGTTCGAGATCAACCCCGATGTTCTCAAGAAAGCGAACCTCAAGGCGAGCTCGCGGTTGCTCCGGCTCGCGAGGATCGTCGAACCGCACGGGAGAGGAGGATAATCGCCTGACTCCGCTTCGCGCCAAATCCATCAGGGGAAAGCTCAAAACGGTTATTATGTCTACCAGCATGCTTTCCATCCTCCTTACGACCGCGGGTTTTGTCGTTTATGAATATGCGACGTTCCGGCAGTTTCTCGTCAACGACCTCTCGACGAAGGCGGAAATTATCGGTCAGAATTGTTCAGCGGCGATCGTGTTCGCCAACGCGGAAGATGCCCAGCAGACGCTCGAAGCGCTGCGGTCGCAGCCGCATATAGAGTTCGCCGCCGTTTACAACAAAGAAGGCTCGTTGTTCGTCACCTATGCACGCGTACAACGCGGCCCGCCCGCCCCCGCAAAGCCCGAACCTGGCGGATTCCGGTTTGAGCAGAACCGCTTGAGGCTGTTTCAGCCGATCATCGTGAACAATGCACGCGTCGGTACGCTCTATGTTGAATCGAATCTGGAGGCGCTCAACGATCGAATCGTGTCGTATGGCTCGATCGCGCTCCTGGTGGTCGTCACCTCTTCGATCGTCGCATTCTTGTTCGCCTCCAGGCTTCAGAAGCGCATTTCGCAACCGATACTGGCTCTGGCCGAAACGTCGAGGGTTGTTTCTGAGCGACAGGATTACTCCGTTCGCGCGCAAAAAATATCCGATGACGAGCTCGGCGCCCTCGCCGACGCCTTCAATGGGATGCTCTCGCAGATTCAACTTCGTGAGACCACCCTTCAGCAGGCGAACGCAGCGATGACGCGGGAAATTGCCGAGCGGAACAAGGCGGAGAAAGTCCTGGGGGCGAGCGAGGAGAGATTCCGGCGTCTTTTTGACAGCCACCCCCTTCCGATGTGGGTCTATGATGCGCAATCCCTTCAGTTTCTCGTCGTCAACGAAAGCGCCATGAAGGAATACGGGTATTCGCGCGAAGAATTCCTTGACATGAGAATAACGGAGATCCGCCCTCCCGACGAAATCCCCGATCTGCTGGCCAATGTCCAGAGCGGCAGACCGCCCCTGCAATCCTATGGTCCCTGGCGTCACCGCCGGAAAGACGGGGAACTGGTCGAGGTCGAAATCGTATCACACTCGACGGAGTTCGAGGGCCGTCCCGCATTTCTCGTCGTAGCGATGAATATCACGGAGCGAAGAAAGGCGGAACGGGAGTTGAAGACCAGCGAAGAGCGATACCGCTCGCTCGTCTCCGCGATGACATCGATCGTGTGGACTGCGGATGATGAAGGGAAGTTCGCTCTTCCTCAACGATCGTGGGAAAAATATACCGGTCAGCGATGGGAGGAGCACGCCGGTCTCGGATGCATGAACGCCATCCATCCGGACGATCGGGATCGAGTGAGAAAAGTCTGGGAAGAAGCGAGCGCCGCTCAAACTTTGTACGAATCCGAGGGGAGAATCTGGCACGCACAGAGCCGGTCGTACCGGCACTTTACCGCGAGGGCAGTTCCCCTCTTTCGGCCGGATAAGACCGTGCGCGAGTGGACTGAACCTTGAACTCGAGGAGCGTATCCAGCAGCGGACGGCACAGTTGGAGGCAACCAACAAGGAGCTTGAAGCGTTCTCCTATTCTGTTTCCCATGACCTCCGGTCGCCTCTCCGGAGCATCGACGGTTTCAGTCAGGCGCTGCTGGAAGACGAAGGGGATAAGGTAAGTGAGCAGGGCAGGGATTATCTGAAGCGTGTCCGCGCGGCGGCCCAGCGGATGGCGGAGCTCATCGATGATTTGATAAACCTCTCCCGCGTCACCCGCGCCGAGATGCGTCTCGAAAGGGTGAACCTGACCGAGATGGCCCTGTCGATCGCCCGGGAGTTGAAAGAAACGCAACCAGACCGAAAGGTGGAGTTCCGGATCGCAGACGGCATCGCGGCCTCCTGTGATGCCCGCTTGCTGAAAGTCGCTCTTGACAATCTCCTCGGAAATGCGTGGAAATACACCGGAAAACATGCCACGGCAAGAATTGAATTCGGTGTCACCGGTGACAACGGCTTGTTGGCGTATTTTGTGCGCGACGACGGCGCGGGGTTTGATATGGCATACTCGGATAAGCTGTTCGGGGCATTTCAGCGGCTCCACGCTGCATCGGAGTACGCGGGCACCGGCATCGGGCTGGCTACGGTCCAACGCATCGTCCGCCGTCACGGAGGCCGGATCTGGGCGGAGGGAAAAGTGGATGAAGGCGCAACATTTTATTTCACGCTGTCATAGGAGCTCTTATGGCCAATAAGATCATCATGCTTGTCGAGGATAACGCCGACGACGAAGCCCTCACGGTCAGGGCGCTGAAAAAAAACAACGTGGACAATGTGATTGTCGTGGTGCGGGACGGGGCCCAGGCCCTCGAGTATCTCTTCGCCACCGGGATGTACGCCGGCCGCGATGTGACGGAGATGCCGCAGCTTATCTTGCTGGATCTGAAGCTGCCTAAGGTCGACGGCCTCGAAGTGCTGCGGCGGCTGCGCGCGGATGAGCGAACGCGTCTGCTGCCCGTCGTTATCCTCACTTCATCGAAGGAGGAGCGCGACCTC
This sequence comes from Ignavibacteria bacterium, assembly GCA_005877655.1. Lineage (GTDB taxonomy): Bacteria > Bacteroidota > Ignavibacteria > UBA10030 > SZUA-254 > VBOC01. The sequence goes on along the minus strand of VBOC01000188.1, from coordinate 2,065 downwards.
ATCGAGGGGTACAGGCTCGGCGCGAACAGCTATATCCGGAAACCGGTGGATTTTATTCAGTTTACCGAGGCCGTGAATCAATTGAAATTGTACTGGCTCGTGCTCAATCAACCGGCTCCGAGAAACGGGGAGTAAGATGCAAAAACGCATCAAAGCACTTCTTATTGAAGATTCCGAAGACGACGCGGCCCTGCTGGCGCGCGAGCTGCAGCGGGCCGGCTACGACCTCGAGTCCCATCGCGTCGATTCGCCGGAAGCGCTGCATAAGGCGCTCGATAACGAGAATTGGGACATCGTCTTTTGCGATTATTCGATGCCCCTCCTCAAGGGCACCGACGCGCTTCGGCTTGTCAGGGCCCGAAACCCCGATATACCCTATATTTTCGTGTCGGGCACCATGGGTGAGGACGTCGCAGTCGCCGCCATGCGGGCCGGCGCTCATGACTACATCGTCAAGGGAAACCTCAAGCGATTGGTTCCCGCAGTCGAACGCGAGCTGCGCGAGGCGGAACACCGGCGGGAACGCCACACCATGCAGCGATCCTTAAGAGCAAACGAGGAGCAGTTTCGGTCCATAATGGAAAACATCGCCGATATGGTCGCGCTAGTGGACCTGGACGGGAAGCGGGTCTATAACAGCCCGTCCTACGGACCTCTCCTCGGGAATCCGGAGTCGGTTCGCGGCTCAGACTCGTTCGAAGAAGTCCACCCCGATGACCGCGAACGGATACGGGCGATTTTCCAGGAAACTGTGAAATCCGGCATCGGCCAGAGAGCGGAATACCGGCTCCTGCTGAAAGACCGAACCATTCGCTTCATTGAATCGCAGGGAAGCGTCATTCGGGATGAGCGCGGCGGCGTCAGGAACGTCCTCGTCGTGCTCCGCGCGCAGCGGATGGAGAGCATCGGAACGCTTGCCGGCGGGATCGCGCACGACCTCAATAATGTGCTGGGCCCGATCATGATGGCGATGGACATCCTGAGGCGAAAATTTCCAAGCTCCGACAGTAAGGGGATACTCGACACGCTCGAGTCGAGCGCCAAACGAGGGTCCAACATGGTCAAGCAGGTCCTCGCGTTCGCACGCGGCGTCGAAGGCGAACGCATGCACATCCAGGTGAAGCATCTTGTCCAGGAAATGAAGGAGATCGCCGCCGAAACGTTTCCGAAAACGATCGATATCCGGACCAATGTGGCGAAAAACCACTGGGCAATTTCGGCGGACCCGACGCAGATCCATCAGGTCCTTTTGAATCTTTGCGTGAACGCAAGGGACGCGATGCCGCAGGGCGGCATCATCAGAATCGAGGCGGAAAATGTTCAGGTCGACGAGCAGTACGCCCGGATGAACGTCGGCGCGAAGGCCGGCCCCTACGTGGTGCTTCGGGTCTCCGACACCGGGACAGGCATGCCGCAGGGGGTGATCGATAAGATCTTTGAACCGTTCTTCACGACGAAGGAAGTCGGAAAGGGTACCGGATTAGGCCTATCCACGGTGCTTGCCATCGTGCGGAGCCACGGAGGATTCATCAATGTCTACAGCGAGCCCGGAAAAGGAACCTCCTTCAAGATCTACATCCCGGGGCTCGAGAAATCCGAACTGGAATTCCCCAAAGAAAAGCCCCCAGAACTCGCGGCCGGACATGGCGAGGTCATTCTTGTCATCGACGATGAGGCATCCATCCGGCAGATAACGAAAGAGACACTCGAAACCTATGGATACAGGGTCCTGACGGCCGGCGATGGAACCGAGGGCGTCGCGATCTTCGTCGAGAACAAAGCGCGCATCAGCGCCGTGCTCACGGATATGATGATGCCCTTCATGGACGGATCGAGCACGATCCGCGCCCTAAGGAAAATCGATCCGCACACGAAAATCATTGCCGCCACCGGACTTGCCGGAAGTGCCGATCCGGCATCCCTGGCAGAGATGGGGGTGCGTACAATTCTTCATAAACCCTACACTGCTCAGAAGCTTCTTTCCGCAATAGGGGATGCGCTTCTCAGTACGCCAGCTCATAGGTGAGGCGAATGCCGCGCCCCGGCTGCGGCACGAAGTCTTTGA
>VBOC01000189.1 GCA_005877655.1 Ignavibacteria bacterium | reverse complement strand
GGCCACGGGGCACAGGCGCTCGACAGCGTGGGAATCGAAGTGCGCGACTTTTCAATCGTGCAGACCGGCGAGATGGTCGCCTATTATCCGTTCGACGGAAATGCCAACGATTCGAGCGGATTTAATAACAACGGAACCGTTAACGGCGCCGGCCCTGCAAACGACCGGAACGGCAGCCCCGGCCGCGCCTATTCCTTCAACGGGACTACAAATTCTGTTCAGGTCGCGGACTCCGCCAGCCTGAACTTTCAACAGGCAGTCACAATCAACTTCTGGATGAAAATCGGCGCCCTCTTCTCCCGCGAGCAATACCCTATATCCCACGGAAACTGGCAGAACCGCTGGAAGGTTTCGATCTCGAATAATCGGCTGCGGTGGACAGTGAAGACAAGCGCAGGCACGAAAGATCTGGACTCTGAAACGGGGCTCACGATCGGCACCTGGTATAATATCACCGTCCTGTACAGCGGATCCGATTATGAAATTTATTTGAATGGCGATCTCGATGCGTTCTCCTCCTGGTCGGGCCCGATTCTGACGACGACGATCGATCTGACGATCGGACAGGTCCTCCCGACCGACCAGGGCTATAACTTTCAGGGGATTCTTGACGATGTCCGCATCTACAATCATGCGCTTTCGGTTGCCCAAATTCAGGGCCTGGCAAGCGGAGTATCCGTCGTCGAGGAGCTTCATTCGGAGGCTCTGCCGCACGAATATTCGTTGAGCCAGAATTATCCAGATCCGTTCAATCCGGCAACGCAAATAAGATTTACCGTGCCCCCTCCGTCGGAAGGATCCGGTGGATTACGGGACTTGAACCGTGTGACGCTCAAGGTGTACGACGTGACAGGACGCGAGATCACAACCCTGCTCGACGGTGACAGATCGCCGGGCACATATATGATCACGTGGGACGCGTCTCGTCAATCAAGCGGCGTGTATTTTGTTCAACTCTCCGCTCCCGCCTTCCAGTTGACGCGAAAGGTCCTTCTCCTTCGATGAGCAAGATTCATTCATGAATACGATTGAGCTTGGGGGCGGCTGGAAGTTCAGGGCAATAGATAAATACGGGACGCTTCCCCCGAAATTCCGCAGGATCACCCGGTGGATGAAGGCAACCGTCCCCGGCACAGTTCACACAGACCTGCTGGCGAATAGGAAAATTCCGGACCCGTTCTACCGTTTGAATGAATCCGCGGTGCAGTGGATCGAGTCACAGCAATGGCTCTATCGCCGGGATTTTGTCGTGCCGATGGATGTCCTGGCTGCACGCGAGATCGAGCTCGTCTGCGAAGGGCTCGATACGTACGCAACGATCAGCCTCAACGGAAGGCGGATCGGTTCGGCGGCAAATATGTTCATCGAACATCGGTTCGAAATCAGGAAATACCTCCGCCGCGGCAAGAATAGACTCCAAATTCTGTTCGACTCGCCGGCAGTCCGCTCGAAGCGGCTCGAAAAGAAACACGGCTTACTCGAGGTCTCCCACGGGAGCGAGCGCGTCTATGTCCGCAAGGCGCAATATTCCTTCGGGTGGGATTGGGGGCCGAGACTCACCACCTCCGGCATTTGGAAAAAGATATCGATTGAGGTCTGTTCGCAAGGACGACTGTTCAATCCTTTCATCAAAGTCATTTCGGCGAGCACACGTGAGGCGGTGCTCGACGTCTCCGTCGGCGTGCGCTGTTTTACGAATGAGCCATTCGAGGTGCGCGCGATGATAGCCGGCCGCTCTGTCACCCCGAAAGTTTCAAGGGCAGTCGCCGGTCCTCGCGTATCATTCCGCGTTCACATCCCCGATCCCGAACTCTGGTGGCCGAACGGGTACGGCGATCAACCGATGTATAGGGCGCTCTTCTCGTTGATAGCGGGCGGCCGCGAGGTTCATCAAATTGAAACGCCTTTCGCGATCCGGACGGTCAGCCTGGCGCAGGAACGGGACAAACGGGGCAGATCCTTCACCGTTGAGATCAATGGCGTAAAAATATTCTGCAAAGGCGCGGACTGGATCCCCTGTGACACGTTCATTCCGCGGATCCGGGAGTCGACCTACGAAACGCTTTTAACGATGGCGCGGGACGCTCACATGAATATGATCCGCGTCTGGGGCGGCGGGTTCTATGAAAACGATCTTTTCTACGAGCTCTGCGACCGGCTTGGCCTCATGGTCTGGCAGGATTTCATGTACGCCTGCGGCGAGTATCCGGAAGGAGCGTGGTTCCAGAAACAGGCGGCGGTCGAGGCCGAGGGGGTTGTGAACCGCCTTCGCAATCACCCATCGCTCGTTCTCTGGTGCGGCAACAACGAATGTGAATGGCTCTTCTGCACAAGCCATCCGGAGAAAACGCCCGACCAGATGCGCGGATCAAAAATCTTCCGGGAAATTCTCAGGAATATCTGCCGTAAACTGGACGGGACGCGGCCGTACTGGCGAAGCTCTCCGTTCGGTTCGGGTTTCCCCAACTCCGAATCGGACGGGAATAACCACGAATGGAGCGTCTGGAGCCGGTGGAAGGATTACCGGGACTATGAGAAGAATACTGCCCGATTCATTACCGAGTTCGGCTTTCAGGCGCTTCCAAACAGCACAACGATCGATGCGGTCACCCTTCGCTCCGACCGGAACGCGCAGAGCCCGGTTATGGAGCACCATAATAAGCAGATTGCGGGGACTGAACGCCTCTTCCGCTTCCAGGCAGCCCATCTTAAGGTCGCGGATGATTTCGAGCGCTGGATCTACAAGAGCCAGCTCGTGCAGGCGGAGGCATTGAAATTCGCCGTCGAGCATTGGCGGCGAAGAAAATTCAGAACTTCCGGATCTCTTTTCTGGCAATTGAACGACTGCTGGCCCGTCACCAGCTGGGCCGTCATCGACAGCGGCCTGCGCCCCAAGGCGGCCTACTACTTCGCGAAGAGATTCTTTGCGCCAGTTCTTGTCAGCCTTAGACGTGCCGATCGGGGTATCGAGGTTTGGATTACGAACGATCTTCCCCGGCCAACCTCCGGAATCCTGACCCTGTCACTGCGTTCATTTGCCGGGGCAAATCGGTGGAGGCGCAGGTTTGGCGTGCGGATTCCTGCTAATACGTCGAGGAAGGTCGATATGATTGCCGCCTCTGTTTACGAGGGCGCGGATCCATACTCTCACTATCTGCATGCCGAGATCACGGCCGGCGGGGCGACTCTAACCGAGAACCGGTTCTTCTTCGCCGAACCGAAACACCTTCACTTACCTCGGGCGAAGGTCGGCACTAGAGTCCGCAAGTTGAAGGGTGGAACGATCGAACTGACCCTCCAATCCGGCACATTCGTGAAAAATGTCTGCCTCCAGGTCACAGGAGAGGATGCCATCTTCGGCGACAACTATTTCGATCTCGACGCCGGACTGGCGAGGAAGGTCCTTGTTCATTCAAGGTTTGGCGTCCGGGAGCTCAAGCGAAGGCTGAGACTGAGCTGGCTCTAGCGCGGCAGTTTGCAGAGGTTCCTGTCACGCGAGGAATCGATCCAGTTCCGCCCTGGGAATCCTGCCCCCCAGGATCACGCTGTCCGCACCCGCGTAGGGAAAGTAAAGATCGCGAGCATGGAAGTACGCGCCGCAAACAAAGAGAACATTATTCACACCCGGCTCCGCATCCCCCCTCGTCTCCGCCGGTGTCTCCGGCCGCATGAGCAGCGCATTCCGGCCAACGGTCAGGCTTCCTGTTTTCCATTCTGCTTCGGCGATACCCAGATCATACTCCTTCACTCCGTCCGCCCTCCGGTTTCCAATATGATAAAGCATCAGATAGCGATCGTCTGAAATCCTCAATGGAGGCGCCCCGCCTCCGATCCATGTGTCTGCGAACTCGGGACTTCGTTTCGGCTTCAGCAACACTCCCCCGGTTTTCCACTCACCGAAGACGTCATCGCTCTCGGCCCAGTGGATTGACATCGCGTTCTCCCCCTCCATCGGCCGGTGGAGCATGACATATTTCCCCCCGACCGGCCGCTCAAACAACATCGCATTCTTGTTGTCGATCGTGTTGAATGGCCCGCGCAGCAGGCCGTGCTTCTCCCAATGCACGAAGTCGCGAGTGGATGCAGTCGCAATGCGGATGCGATTCCTGGGAGTTCCCGAGCCGTAGGCCGTGTAAAACAGAACGTAGCGGTCGCCCACTTTCGTAATTCTCGCGTCTTCAACTCCCAGGTCGTCGTACGGTTGATCCGGCAGGACAACCGGTTCCGAATGTCGGGCCAGCAATTCCAGCCCGGGCGACAGCACGGCCAGACCGAGGGATGATCGGGCAATTCCGGCTGAGGTCGTTCCCTGGGCTCGATAGAGAAGGAAGCAGAGCGCATCTCTGTTCGTGAGGATTTCCCTTGTACGCCGATCGAACGGACTCTTTTCGATGATGGACGCGATAGTCTCGTGACCGGAAATCAGCGCGCAGGCAGGATTGAATGTGACCTTGCTTTCCCATGGATGCGATGGGACACGCTCAAGGATCGGTTTCCCTCCCTGCAGCCGTTCGACGCGAATAGGAGTCTCTGGCCGGGCGGTCATCGCGCTGACCTTCATCGGCTGATCCATTTTCACTCTACGCCCGGGCGGCCTCAGACAAGCCTTATTGCGCTTCGGCTCACTTCCCGGTGTGTTCTTGAAGATTGTGGAGAATTTCCTCGAAGTATGGCTTTTCTTTCAGGCTCGCATGGGAGCCCGGGAATTCCAGAACCGTGATATCGGCGCTGTCGTCTTCAAATTCGGTCAGGACGACCGAGCAGCGCTGGTCGTGCGAGAGGCGGATATTGTCGATCATCGGGAAATCGAAAAAACCGACCCAGAATTCGACGACATTCGGTTCCGGGGCGGCCTGGGATGAATCGATCAGGGTTCTGACCTCCAGCCGTATTTTTACGTTCTTGGAGCGCGGGTCCGCCTCGAGCGCAACGATCCGGAAATCCCGCTTGATTTCGTCCACAGCCAGCGTGTCATTGTCCAGTTCGACTCCGCCCGGGTTGTTCCGCAGGCTGTCGAGATCGATTCTCCGTCCGAACTTTTTCCCCGCTTCCTCGAGCACCCACATCTGTTTGCGGGTCACATCGCGTGCGACGGTTTCCAGCCGCCTGAGGTAGTCATCGTGCTCGGCGGGGGTCTTGATTCTACCGACCTGACGTTCAAGGTGGAGAAAAAGCGGCTTGAGATCAAGCGACTCGTGAAAATTTTGTGTCAAGAGCTCCAGGTTCAGGATCCTGGAATCGAGGGAGCCCGTCTCGCCGCCCCTCTGCAGAAACGAGCCAATGATTGAATTAAACATGTCCTTTCGCAATGCACTCTCCGATTCCTCCCGCTTGCTCATCAGTTCGGAATAGAGCCGCGAGTTCGAGTCGATTGTCTGGCGCTGCTCGAGAACCCGGGAACCGTAATATCCCAGGCCGGCCACCGCCAGCGCGGTCAGCAAACCGCCGACCGGTTCGAGGATCACTTTCGCCTTCTCCCAACCGTCTTTCCCCTTCGCGGCCCCTGATTCCTCGGCCACTGCTATTTCCTTTTCAGCACGTACAGGCTGTCCTTTCGATCGATGCTGAAGTCATACCGTGTGGATCGTTCATACGAGTAGACGGGTATCGATACTTTCTGATCACGATAATGAACCGTCAGCGTGCATTTCCCCTTTTCCGGGACATAAATTCGGTAGGAGCCGTAATTATCACTCTCCGTTGCGAGCAATTTCGAAGGGGCGGCAATCTCAACCTTCACTCCTTTTCCGACACTTTTCCCGTCCGCTTTGATGCTGCCGAAGATTTCTCCCGCGAGCACCGGGGCCGCAGCGAGAAAAATTTGTAAAGCAGCCATCGCGATCGATAATCCGGCGCTGACGGCACTGATACCCGTCCTGAGCGGCGTTGTCATTTGAATGTCCTTCTCATAGTGCGTTGAAACCGATGAATAATCCTCCGACTAAAGTATTTGATGATCGACTCAAAGTCAAATTCCGACCGCGGATTTCATTCTTTCGAATGGAACATTGCACCCTTTTTCGGTATATTGCGTCCCATAAGCGGGATGAGTCCCGTAAAACGGGAGGAATCTTTAGATAAGCGGGCTGTCACGGTGAAACGCCTCATAATGCAGCCAACGGTCTGCGACGATGCCCCCAGTACACGACGACCCGTCCGGTAAGCGGGATGAGCCCCCCCCACGGGATGAGTCCCCCCCGCGGGATGATTCCCGTATGCTCGTTGGGCTCGGGCACGGGACAACTGCCGGTTTCGCGATCGCGCGCATCGGCGAGCTGCTCCGCGCCCGAACATTGAACAACATTGTCGGAATACCCTGTTCGAGGATCACGGAGGCCGAAGCCCGGCGATCCGGAATCCCCACCGGCATCCTTGAATCACACCCCGAAATTGATCTCACGATCGACGGCGCCGACGAAGTGGATCCGCAGCTCAACATGATCAAGGGGGGCGGAGGCGCGCTTCTGCGCGAAAAAGTCGTCGCCGAGGCGAGCAAGCGTTGTATTTATATCATCGACGAGAGCAAACTCTCACCCCGCGTCGGGACCCTCCGCAGCGTGCCCGTCGAGGTAATCCCGTTCGCATGGAAACCGGTGTCCCGATATCTGCAGTCGTTGGGGGCGACCAGCGTCGTGAGGCGCGAAGTGGTCGGAAGACCGTTCCTCACCGACGAGGAGAAGTTCATTCTCGATTGCACCTTTGGCGCCCTGAACGACCCGGGCGATCTCGGAGGCGCGGTGAGGCGGCGGGCGGGCGTTATCGAACACGGGTTGTTCCTCGGCCTCGCAACCGATGTGATCGTATCGGGGCCGTCGGGTCTCAGGCACATGACCCGATGAGCACGGCAATCGTCATCTTCGGGGCGAGCGGGGACCTCGCATCACGAAAGCTGATCCCCGCGCTCTACGGAAATTTCCGAAAGAAGCGGCTTCCCGAAAACACGGGCATCATCGGTTTCTCGCGCACTCCGCTGAGCGACGATTCCTTCCGCGAGAATCTGAGAGAAGCGCTTGTGAAGTTCTCGCCTGCCGAATTCGACCAGGGGATATGGGCGGAATTTGCCAGGAACCTCTATTATCAGATAGGAAACATCGAAAACGCCGCCGATTTCCGCTCCCTTTCAGAGAAAATCGAGAGCGTTGCCGCCTCGCCGGAGGTCTGTCTCTACTATCTCGCAACTGCCCCCCGGTTTTTTCCCATCGTGATCGCGTCTCTCGGCGCCGCCGGCATGATCAGGGAGACGAAGCCGGCCGAAAAGAGACGGATCGTCGTCGAAAAGCCGTTCGGGCGGGATCTCCCTTCAGCGGTCGCGCTGAATCAGGACCTTCACAAAGTGGCCGAAGAGAGGCAGATTTTCAGAATCGACCACTACCTCGGCAAGGAGACAGTCCAGAATCTTCTGGTCTTCCGTTTCGGCAATGCGATTTTCGAACCTCTCTGGAACAGGAACTTCGTAGAGCATATCCAGATAACCGTGGCCGAAACGGTAGGGATCGAACACCGCGGGGGCTACTACGATCAAGCCGGCGTACTCAGGGACATGTTCCAGAGCCACCTGATGCAATTGCTCGCGCTGGTGGCAATGGAACCTTCCGCCATCGTCGAAGCAGGCGCGTTGCGCGATGAGAAGGTAAAGGTTCTCCGGGGCGTGCGGGATATTCCCGAGGAGGCAGTCGCACGATTCACCGTGCGCGGGCAGTACGCAGGGTATACATCCGAGGACGGGATCGATTCGCGCTCGAGGACGGCAACCTTCGCGGCGCTGCAGCTTTTTGTCGATAACTGGCGGTGGCAGGGCGTTCCTTTTTATCTGCGTTCGGGAAAGATGCTCAAGGAGAAGCTCTCAGAAATTGTCATCAAGTTCCGCCGCCCCCCGCTCCAGATGTTCGACACGCAGGCAGGCGTCACGGAACTGTCCACCAACCACCTAAGCATTTGTATTCAACCGGATGAAGGATTCCACCTCCGCTTTATCACACGGGTGCCCGACGGCGGAATGAAGATCCGGCCGGCCGCCATGAATTTTCACTACCGGGAGTCCTTCCAAATCTCTTCGATCCCCGAAGCGTACGAGCGGTTGCTGCTCGACGCGATCCACGGCGATGCTTCCTTGTTCGCCCGCAACGATGAAATCGAGCTGGCCTGGAAGATCATCGATCCGATTCAAACCGGCTGGGAAAGTGAACAGGCCCCGCCTCTGCTCCCCTACCGCAGCGGATCGTGGGGCCCGTCAGCCGCCGACGAATTACTCTGGCGGGATGGCCGCTGGTGGACGCAGGAGTGTTCGGCCCATACTGAATAGCCCGTGCGCTCACCTTAATGGGAGTTCCTGCAACGATCAACGTGTTTAAGGATCCCGATATGCTCGCACTGGGGACGGCCCTGGGGTTGTGCAATAGTATGAAACAGGCAGTCACGGACCGGGGCGTTTGTTCCGTGGCACTGGCCGGGGGGGACACCCCACGGCGCGCGTATCGCCTCGTCGCCCGGGAGGGGTCCGGCCGCGCGGATTGGAATAGAATCCACTTTTTTTTCATTGACGAGCGCATCGTGCCCCCGGACGACCCGCAGAGCAATTTCGGAATGGCCAGGCGGGAGCTTCTGTCGCTGGTCCCGGTTCCCGGGTCAAACATTCATCGCGTCCGTGGAGAATTTGCCCCGGAGCGGGCAGCGGAAGAGTATCGACTCGAGCTGGAGTCGTTCTTCGCACATCCCATCCCTCGATTCGATCTGGTTCTTCTCGGGCTCGGAGAAGACGGCCACATCGCCTCGCTCTTCCCCGGCACCGCCGCGCTGGATGAAGAGGAGAGGAGCGTCGTTTCTGTTTTTGTTCCTAAAATTAAAAGCTGGCGGGTGACGCTTACGCTTCCCGTCATCAATAATTCCCGCGAGGCTCTCTTTCTTGTCTCCGGAGCGCGCAAGGCGGCGATCGTGAAACAAGTCCTTGCCGCCGAGCGGCCTGCGAAAGATATCCCGGCGACGCTCGTCGTTCCGACAGACGGGAAGGTGGGGTGGATGCTCGACGCAGACGCCGCTTCCCTGATCGGCGATCAACATCGGAGCGTTTCCCATGAACACCCGCAAGGGAAGGATACCCGATGAGCAGCGATATCGGGATGCTCGGTCTGGGCGTGATGGGCCAGAATTTCGCGCTCAACCTCGAGCGCAACGGGTTGACGGTTTCCGTCTATGAACGGGTTGTCGAGGTGACCAATGCCTACATGCGCGGAATCGCGGCGGGTAAACAGATCACTCCCGCGTACTCCGTCGATGCGTTCGTCGAATCCCTCTCCCGCCCGAGGCGCATCATGATGCTCGTGAAAGCCGGAGAACCGGTCGACATCACGATTCAGCAGCTCCTTCCCTTTTTGGAAAAAGGAGACATCCTCATCGACGGCGGTAATTCGCATTTTCTCGATACCGAGCGGCGGGGGCACGAGCTTGAGCCAAAAGGGATCAGGTATGTCGGCATGGGAGTTTCCGGAGGCGAAGAAGGCGCCCTCAACGGGCCCAGCCTCATGCCGGGCGGGGACGAAAAAGCCTACCGCGCGCTCGAACAGTTGCTGATCAAGGTCGCAGCGAAGGCACTCGAAGACGGGGAACCCTGCGTGACGTACGTTGGACCGGGAGGCGCGGGGCATTACGTCAAGATGGTCCATAACGGGATCGAATATGGCGACATGCAGCTCATTGCGGAATCGTACGACCTGCTCAAACGAGCCCTCGGCCTGACTGCACCTGATTTTCAGCGTCTCTTCACGGAATGGAATAAAGGCAAACTTTCCTCGTTTCTAATCCAAGCGACGGCCCTGGTATTTCAGAAGATCGACCCGGAGACGGGCGCTCCGCTCGTCGACATGATCCTGGATACTGCCGGCCAAAA
>VBOC01000032.1 GCA_005877655.1 Ignavibacteria bacterium | reverse complement strand
CGGAAGATGTCGTACACATCCGCCTGGCACCGCGCTCCCGTCGAGTCGGATTCGCTGCACGTTTTGATATTCAGCAGTGCCTTTCTGAAATACGACTCAACGTCGGACTTTATGGCAGCAGCTTCTTTCCCGTTTATCAGGCCGGCTTTTTCGGCGTCCCCTGCGACGCGCTCCGCGATTCGGCCGGCTTCCTCCATGCTGAGTTGATCGACATCGGCGCCTTCGTACCATTTCCCCGCGCTTCGAAAGTCCGCCAGGAGGCCTTCTCTTCGATCTTTCTGTTCGACGTATACTGCCGGTACGTCGTTCCTCTGGAATATCGGTTCGACGCTGGCCGCAAGTTCCCTACCATCGGTCACTGCAGATCCGCCGACGACGGCAATCATCGTACCGGCGCGATTAAGCCAGGCCTCTTTCACATTGTCGAGGTTTTTCAGTTCGATCAGGACCGGCTTCGATCGGCTCCCGCAACCGATGTCGGAGGCCTCACCGCAAACCATAGGCACTTCATACAAGATGACCAGTTCACCGTGTTTACTGCCGGGGACGTGAAATACTTTGGCGACAATGCCCGCAAGGGCAATGAGCAGCACTCCCCCGATTACTAACACCACTCGTCGATTCATCGGCTGACCTCTACGCAGAAAAATGATCCTCGGCTTTGCCTTCGGTTCACAATGCAAGTTAACTCCTTGGAACTGCAAAATCAATAGGTCGGGCAAAGCCACATGATCCCATCCACGTGACTGCTCGCACTCCGCGTTCCCCCTCGGCCGCTCACGGCAGACCGCGATCCATGTCTCAATTGATAATGAGCGAAAAATTTGTTACTTTTTAGCAGCAACGTGAAGCACACATCGAGTGAGGGAGTTGAGCCAGGTGATGGAAGTTTCGATTACGGACATTAACGACGTGCAGAAAGAGATCGAGGTCACCGCCTCGGCGGAGGAGCTTACGCCGCATTTCGAAAAGGCGTATAAGGAACAGCTCCCCCGCATCGAGATCAAGGGATTCCGGAAGGGGAAGGTTCCCCTCGATCTCGTCAAGAAATTGCACGGCGAGTCGATCGAACAGCAATCTCTCGATTCAATCGTCAACGACGTTTACCGGCAGTTGGTACGGGGGCGCAATATTCAGACGGTCGGCGATCCCGTTCTCACCGAAATGGATTACAAGCGGGGCGAGTTCGAGCTGAAGGACTATAAGGGCTTGACGGTGGAAAAATTGATCCACCGCGTAACCGAACGGGAAATAGAAGGAGAGATTCTCAGGCTTCGAAGGGCAAACAGCTCCCTTTCGCCTGCGGCGGAAGTCACCGACGACGAACATGTCGTCACGGCCGACATCCAGGAAATCGATCCGACGGGCAATCCCCTCATCGGCAAAAAGACCCCTGACGTACGCCTCTACCTCGCCGAGGAGTCCGTGTTCGAGGAAGTGAAGGCCGTGCTTCGGCATGCCGCGGCGGGATCTGCACTGCGTGTCACGGTCACACCCCGCAGGGACGCGTCCCAGCCGACCGGGCGCAAGGAACCGACGCACCTTGAGATTACGGTGAAAAAGATCGAGAAGGTGACGCTTCCGGAGCTCGATGCCGATCTGGTAAAAAAGATGACGAAGGGAAAATACGAAACGCCGGAAGAGTTCCTGAAGCATCTCCGCGAGGATCTGGAACGCTATTGGCAGGATCGCAGCGAGCGCATGCTTACCGATTTGCTCATAGGCGAGATCGTCCGGCGACACGACTTCACAGTCCCGGAATCGCTCGTCAGAACCGTAATCGACTCGTTGCTGGAAGAATTGAAAGACCGCTATCCGTCGAAGAGGCTTCCCCCCGGCTTCGACGAGAAAGATTTCAGGGAGAAAAACCGCGCCTACGGCGTCTTCCAGGCGAAATGGTATTTGGTGCGGGAGCGGATCATCGAAGCCGAGAAACTCGGTGTGGATGCCTCCGATCTCGACCGGCTCGCGGACCAGGAGGCCGAAAAACTCGGGATGGACAAAAACCGGTTGAAAACATTTTATGAGTCCTCCGAAGCTGTAAAAAGCAGGATTGTTTCGGATAAGCTTCTCTCATTCCTCAAAGCCCACGCAACGATCTCCGAACGGGTGGTCGAAGATCCCGTTTGATCGTTTGGATCAAATGTCTGAAAAAGAAAGGTGATCAGCTCAATGAAAACGACAGTTTCCAATCAACTCGTCCCCATTGTCATTGAAACAACCGGGCGCGGCGAACGCGCCTACGATATTTTTTCGCGGCTCCTCAAGGAACGCATCGTCTTCCTCGGGACGCCCATCGACGATTCCATCGCAGGCCTCGTCATCGCGCAGCTTTTATTCCTGGAATCGGAAGATCCCGAGAAGGACATCCACGTGTACATCAACAGCCCCGGGGGGAGCGTTTACGCCGGAATGGCGATCTACGATACGATGCAGTACATCCGCCCCGATGTATCGACGATGTGCGTCGGGATGTCTGCGAGCATTGCGGCGATCCTGCTCGCCGGCGGCAGGAAGGGGAAGCGCACCGCCCTCCCCAATTCCCGGATCATGATCCACCAGCCGTGGGGCGGGGTCCAGGGCACCGCGTCGGATATCAGCATCCAGGCGGAAGAGATTTTGCGTATCAAGAAACGCATTAATGAAATACTCGCGGGTCATTGCGGCAAGCCGGTCGACCAGATCGAGAAAGACACGGACCGCGACAACTACATGACGTCGGAAGAGGCGAAGTCGTACGGCATTATCGACAATATCCTCATCAAAAAACCCCGCATGGACGGAAGAAAGGACAAGTAGTCGATGGCACAAAAGGGAAAATCCGATGAGGTCATCCGCTGCTCGTTCTGCGGACAATCCGCTGATAAAGTCCAGAGCATCATCGCCGGTCCGGACGCATACATCTGCGACGGCTGCGTCGCGAGCTCCGTGGACATTCTCCGGAACAACATGGCGGTCCTCTCGGCGAAGCACTCGCAGGCTCGCCCCTCTTTCACTCCGCTTCACGTCAAAAGGGCGCTCGATGAATACGTGATCGGACAGGAATCCGCGAAGAAGACGCTCGCCGTCGCGGTCTACAATCATTATAAGCGAATCGATTCGAAGGAGCCCCGTCGCGGCGTCGACGACGTCGAATTGGAAAAGAGCAACATTTTGTTATTGGGGCCGACGGGCACGGGGAAAACACTCCTTGCCCAGACGCTCGCAAAGATTCTCGCGGTCCCGTTTGCCATAGCGGATGCGACAACCCTCACCGAAGCAGGGTATGTGGGCGACGACGTGGAAACCGTGCTCGTCCACCTGCTGCAAAACGCCGAATACGACGTGGAGAAGGCGGAGCGGGGAATCGTCTACATCGATGAGGTCGACAAGATCGCCCGCAAGAGCGACAGCGTTTCGATCACGCGCGACGTTTCCGGTGAGGGCGTTCAGCAGGCCCTTCTCAAGATCCTGGAAGGAACGGTCGCCGGCGTGCCGCCCAAGGGCGGCCGAAAGCATCCCGAGCAGAGCTTGATCAACCTCAACACGAAGAATATTCTGTTTATATGCGGGGGGGCGTTCGAAGGACTGGAAAAAATCATCGCGCACCGGGTGCACCAGAACGCCATCGGATTCGGGGCGAACATCCGCGGCAAGAAGGACGATGCGCAGCAGCAGTACCTCCCTCTCGTGGAGCCCGACGATCTCTTGAGGTTCGGCCTGATCCCCGAGTTTGTCGGACGGCTCCCGGTCGTCGCAACACTGCATCCGTTGAAAGAGAAGGCGCTGCTGAATATACTGACGGAGCCGAAAAATGCGATCGTGAAGCAGTATAAGAAGCTCTTCCGGATGGAAGGCGTCGAGCTGGAATTCGAGGAAGGCGCGCTCAAGGCGGTCGTGCAGCGGGCGAATGAGCGCTCCACGGGCGCAAGAGCTCTCCGCTCCATCATGGAAGAAACGATGCTCGACATCATGTACAACCTCCCTTCCCGGCAGAATATCGCAAAGTGCATCATCACACGGGAGACGGTCCTCAAGAACGAAGAACCGGTTTACCTCTATAAGGAGCGGAAGGCCTCGGCCTAGACCTTCGGAGGATCGCGACCTCCGCCTCGGGGTGAGTCTCCAAACGCGCGTCGTCAGTGTCCAAACGCAAGTCGTCATTGCCCCCCGCAAGATCTCTTGATCCCCTTCCTGGGCAAGTAACTCGCCGGAATATCAGTAGATCCCCCGATCGCTCCCCGATTTTGTTATCTTAATATCGTGCAACTGCGGGGCCTTGACCCTAAGCTCAAACAGATAGTGGCGGTAGGTGCCGGTCGGCACCCACTCAAAATTCATCAGCCAGCAATGCAGATCGCGGGATATTTGTATCTCCGGCGCCAGCACATCCCGGTTGAACACGTCGTAGGCGCCGTTCACCGATATTTTCCAGGCCTCCGTCAGATTAAAGTCAAGGTGTCCGCGGACATTTGAGGTGCGGAACTGGGAGCCCGGCACCTTGTTCTCCGAGTAGTCGAGCGTCAGCGAGAGGTTCCAGGGGATGCTGAAATCGGGTTCTTCTTCCTGATAGATGTTCGCGTAACCGGCGCCCATCCGGCGGTGAGCGAGGGAGTCGGCAGCTGAAGGCGCCGGTGAGGAGCTCTTCCGCTGGCCCGAGAGGGAGGTCGAGAGTGAAATCCGGAAATTTGTCAGCCGCGCGAGTCTTCCTTCTTCACTAAGAAGAAACTTGTTCACTCGCGTGAAAGTCCCGGGGGCCGTCTCGACGAGTTTGTAAAGATCGAACGCGGCATCCCCTCCGATGTCGAGGCCCCCGCCGCCACCGGCGCCCCCGATGCCGGTCCGGTAAGAAAGAGAGATCGGAGTAAAGCGCAGGCTGTCGGCCGAGAAGTTGTACGAAATTCCCGCGCCGAGATTGAGCAGTTGTATTTTGTTTCCCTCCTTCCCTTCCTCGGCCGGCATCGTCTTCATCTCAAAAATATTTCCGATACTCAGGCTCATGAACATCTGCCTTCCGACAGGATCCTCGCCGACGATCTGTTTCTGATAAGAAAACGACAGGCTGGGGGTCATCGTGTGCCGGATGGCCGCGATGCCCAGAAATCCCGGCTGCGCTGTCGCATAGAGACGGGTGCTTGCGGAAATTCCGGAGGTAAAGATTCCCGTTCGCTGCGATTCACGTTTATTCACGGTCGTCAGGCTGCTGTCCGACGCGACCCGCTCGGGAACGTCGTTATCGGTGAACGAGCGCGAGTCCTGGTAACTGAGCGACGGAGATATCGTGATGTATCCCAGCTTGGGCGCGATGCTGAGCGATGCGCGCTGCGAGAGCGTCTGGGCGTGGTCGATCTCAAAATCATCCACCGAATGCACGGTATCGATCCCTCCGACAATCGCCTTGATGGTGTCGATTGTGCG
>VBOC01000187.1 GCA_005877655.1 Ignavibacteria bacterium | reverse complement strand
CGATTCTTTGGCGACCGTCCCCAGGACTTTGACTGCCGCCGGATCGTCGCTGTTGTTTCCGATCTGGTACAGCGCCTGTTTTCGCACCTCGGGATCCTTTGCCTTGCGGACGATATCGAGCATGAGGTCGGCGTCGTGTCCACCGCCGTGTCCACTGCTGAGATTTCCAAGTGCGAAGAGAGCCGTCTTGGCGATCTTCTCGTTCATGCTCGTCAACGCGATCTGGACGAGAAAGTTCTTCGGCCTCTCTCCTCCCACATTGCCGAGACTGAAGAGAGCGGCCTCCTGGACTTTCGGATCCTTACTCTGGCCGATGATCTCTTCGAGTGCGCCGATCGCACCTTCTCCTCCGACGTTCCCCAGGGCATACGCAGCCGCCTTGCCCAGCTCATCGTCAGGATCGTTCAGCGCGGCGTCCTTGAGGGCGGAAACAGAGATCGCGTTGCCCTGGTTCCCGAGCGCATACATTGCCGCCTTTCTCACCTCGAGGTCGACCGCCTCTTTCAGCACGCGCCTGAGTTCCCGTGAAGCCACGTCTGTTGAGATGTTGCCAATAGCGTTTGCCGCGGCCTTCGCAAGCGTTACATCCGCGTCCGTGCGGGCGATCTCCCCGAGGAACGTCGCAGCTGAATCGCCTTCGGTATTCCCAAGCGTGTAGAGCGCGGCAGTGCGCAATTCTGATTTCACTTTCGAGCGGACGATTTGCTTCAACGCGTCTACCGACTCCGGGCCGCCGCTGTTGCCGATGGCATAGACGGCATCTTTCTGCACCTTCGTGCTGGGGTCCTTGAGGGCAATCTCCCCGAGCTTTTTCCTGCTGGCCGGTGAATCGAAGTTGCCGAGGAGGTAAACGATTTTACTGCGGATGTTATCGCTCGGCATCTGATCGTACAGCGAGACGATGGAAGCGTACGCCTTCTCGCTACCCATGTTTCCGAGAGCGTACAACGCCGCGAGTTTGACGTCCTCATCGGCCGAGTCGTTCAGCCCCTTGACGATTTCCCCGTACTCCGGTTTCCCTTCGCGGTCGAGTTGATAGGCGATGTGCACCATGTTCGACTTCGCGTCATTCACCCACTTGCTCTTCGGAAACGATTTAATGAAGTCGCGATAACATCCAAAGGCTTTTCTGGTACTTCTTGATCAAATCCACAAAGGCCTTCTGAGCGTCTGTCCACTTCTCGTCCAGGATATAATTGTAGGCCTTCTCGTACGCTTTCGAGGCCGTCTCCTGGGCGCGGGACTTGGATGGGATGATGAGCACGCAGGTTATCGCGGCAAACGTCACAAGCGTGAGCGGTCGCATCGTCCGGGTTCGTGCTTGCATCGTCCGGGTTCGTGGTCGCATTGTTCGGGTTCGTGCTTGCATTGAGAGTTCTCCAGGTTTACAGATTGGTTTTCTTCGGTTGATTCGGAGGAGTCCGGCGGGCTATGGCGCGCATTTCCTCGAGATTGATTTTGAGGAGAATCGACCTCTGGTCGACCCCTTTCTGCACAAGTTCGATCGCCGGGACTCCCGGTTTCACATCGATGTTTGCAAGTTGGAGGAGTATGACTTCAAGATCCTGAATGAGCCGGCGCATCTGCTGCTGGTCGGGCCTGTTCAGAGCCACCGTGAGGACGTTCGCCTGCTGAATGAGTTCCCGCGAGACCTCCTGATTCCTGCTCAGATCGAGTGAGGAGCGGTGCTCTTCGTCGAGATTGGTAAGCCCGATGAGCAAGTTCTTCGACCGTTCCAGATAGGCGACCGCCTTAGCCGAAGTGCTGTCTTCTTGCGGCATCGCACCCGCACTCAAGAGTTGCTCATCGTTCCGTGGTACTCCGGGCGTGGGGCCTCCAAAAAATGTCCGCCCAAGATAAACTCCGACCGCGATCAGGAGCACTGCAGCGATGCCGTAGGCCCAGGCGGGGACGCGGGCAGGGCGAGTGCGATAGGAGGCCCCACCCGAAACTACGGGGCGTGCTATCTTCTCGCCGGCAGGAAGCCTGGCGCTGAGTCGATCCCAGAACGACTCCAGGAAATCGCGGCCGGGCTGCGGCCGGCTGCGCCGATTCATGAACTGAAGCGTTGCCTTCAATTCTTCGAACTCCGTCCTGCAGCTCAGACATGAGGCGAGGTGTTCACGGAATTCATTTTGCAAGTCCGGCGCCAGCTCGCTGTAGAGGGCTTCCGGGAAAAGTTCCCGGCTCCGTTCACACGTCATCATCATTATCCCTCCGGTCCGATCTCTTTTTTGTAGAATGCCAGTTCCCGACGCAGGCGCTGCAGAGCCCGGAAGAGGTGCGACTTGACCGTTCCCTCCGCGATGTTCATCGTGTCCGCGATTTCTTTCAGCGGCAGGTCATGGTAGTGGCGCAGCGAGAACACTGCCCGTTCCTGCGCCGGGAGCCGGCTGAGCGCCTGCTCTATATGCTGCTGAATCATGACCGACTCGGTTTCTCTGTCGGGACTGCTTGTGGCCGGACTGCTTGCGGCTCCGCTGTTTCGCGCTTCCCGCCGGCTGGATCCGTCCGCCTGATCCTCATAACCCGTATCATCTCTGTATTCCATTCGTTTTCTCGATTGCTTGTCCCGGTGATCCAGGCAGAGGTTAACCGTAATCCTGTAGAGCCACGTGCTCCATTTCGCCTCGCGCCTGAAATTTGCCAGTGAACGGTGCGCCCGGATGAAGACTTCCTGTGACAGATCCTCGGCGTCATGGCGGTTGCGTGTCATATCGTACGCAAGCCGGTAAACATCCGCGTTCGAGCGTTCCACGAGATGCCGAAAGGCCTCCCGGTCGCCCTGCTGAGCACGATCGATCAGCAGCTGTTCATCGGTCACTGGAGCTCCTTGTTTGCAATAATAAGACGGAAAGTAGCATGAAAAGGTTTACGGAGCAAGGGGCCGAAGGCCGCAACTGCGCGCAAATTCCATTCAAACCGGTATCGGTGATGCGGGAGCGGCATGAATTGAACAAGGCGGGGCATGCGTCAACGGAAAAGTTGATATTACCTTCGCGGAAGGTTACATTCATACCACAAGAAACGGCTCAGGTTGGTGATGTGAGAGAGGGAGGCGTATGGTATCGAGCCGCGAAAGGCGGGATGGCGCGGGTAATACCTGTCCGATCGGGAAATTTCGAGATTGACGGCCAGCTCCTTAAACCTGGCAGTCCGGAAAGAGTCGTAATACGGTCGTAAGTAAACCACTTGGCCCCGGCAGACAGGGGGAAAAAGTTTGATCGAAAAACCGGTTGAGGAGAGCGACGAATGAGCGGCGGAAGAAAATTGCGTATCGGGATCATCGACCTTGTAACCAAGGGGCCGACGCGGGCCCTTTTCGCGCGCGTCATGAATGCCAATCTTGCCAGCATCATGCCCCAGGTCGTGGGAGTATGGTGCGAAGAACAGGGGCATGAGGTAACATTCGTCTGCTATACCGGTTTTGAGAATCTGGTCGATGAACTGCCGGAGCGAGTCGATCTTCTTTTCATCTGTGCTTTTACAGAATCAGCTCTCACCGCGTACGCGATCAGTCATCTCTTCCGTTCCCGGGGCGCTGTCACGGTTCTCGGCGGCCCCCACGCTCGCTGCTACCCCCAGGATGCGCTGCGATACTTCGACTACGTGGCCGGGTTCACGGACAAGACAGTGGTCCACGACATCGTGCAGGATTGTTCGCAGTATCGGCCGATGGGTACGCACGTCGGCGCCGCCCGTCAGCCAGCGTCGCTCCCCGGCGTCCGCGAACGGTGGAAATTCATTGAGCCGACGCTGCAAAAAGCTCTCTTTATGAAAATGGTCCCGATGCTCGGCAGCCTGGGGTGTCCCTATACCTGCAGCTTTTGCATCGACTCGACCGTGGCCTACCAGCCGCTCGATTTCGAAGTGATGAAGGATGACCTCTCCTTTCTACTCGAAAAGTACAAACACCCGCTCGTCGGGTGGCACGATCCAAATTTCGGCGTGCGATTCGACGACTACCTGGATGCGATCGAGGAGGCGGTGCCGCAGGGCAGAATCGATTTCATCGCCGAAAGCAGCCTGTCGCTGCTCTCGGAGCCGCACGTGAAACGCCTCAGGCGCAACGGGTTCAAAGCTCTTCTTCCCGGAATTGAGTCGTGGTACGATCTCGGCGATAAGTCGAAGACCGGCAGATTGACCGGCATGGACAAGGTCACGCAGGTCTCCGAACAGGTGAATATGATCCTGAGGTATATTCCGTATGTTCAGACGAACTTCGTCCTGGGACTCGACGTCGACGTAGGCCGGGAACCATTCGAGCTCACGAAAAGATTTGTGGATCTGACCCCCGGGGCTTTTCCGGGCTATTCCCTGCTTTCAGCATTCGGGCAGGCGGCCCCGCTCAATCTCGAATACCAGCGCGCCAACAGAGTTCTGCCGTTTCCGTTCCATTTCCTTGACAATAACCGCGCCATGAACGTGAAACCGAAGAACTATTGCTGGACCGACTTTTACTCGAACGTGATCGACCTGGGGAAGCATACCTTCTCGTGGCGCGCGATTACCAATCGCCTGCTTGCGACGAACGCTTTTATCCCCCGATGGATGAATGTGGTGCGGGCGGTTTCTTCCGAGGGTTTCGGTCGGATCAAATACAACACCGAGGTACGCCGCCGGCTTGACAGCGAGCCGGCATTCCGGCGTTATTTTGAACAGGAAACAGATGAGCTGCCTGACTTCTATGAGTCGCAGGTCAGGAGGGATCTCGGGCCGCTCTGGCACTGGTTGCCCCCGGGAGCTGTGTGCCACGATCCGAATGCGTATCTCAAGGCGGTGACCGATCGGGAGAGGGAGATGCCGCCTGTTCCGACAAACGGAGACCGACGCGTTGCCGCCGCAGCCGGGGAGCCGGCGTCGCGGAAGTCTACGACCTGACCCAAATTAAAGAGCCCATGAAGAAAACGGGCTACCTCGTCTTTATTCTCTCATGGACGGCCGCCTCCCTGTGGGCGCAGCCGCTTGAATATCCAAAGCCCCAGAAGCTCGATCACGTCGATTCGTATTTCGGCACACCGGTTGCAGATCCCTATCGGTGGATGGAGAGCGACACCTCGAAGAGCGTCGCTGCGTGGGTTGAAGCCGAGAACAAAGTCACGTTCGGGTATCTCGGAAAAATCCCGTTCCGTGAGCACATCAAGGAGCGGCTCACGAAGATCTGGAACTATCCGAAGTACACCCCGCCTTTTCGCGAGGGAGAGAATTATTACTTTTACAAGAATGACGGTCTTCAGAACCAGAGCGTCCTCTACATCCGGCACGGCCTCGAAGCGGCGCCCGAAATCCTTCTCGATCCGAACAATCTCTCTGCCGACGGAACCATCGCCCTGGGCGGTCTTGGATTCTCTAAAGACGGCAAATACCTGGCGTACGGCATATCGCGCAGCGGCTCGGACTGGCGGGAAATTTATCTAATGGAGGTCGGATCGAAGCGACAACTGCCCGACAAGATCAAGTGGGCAAAATTTACGGGCATCTCATGGTTTCAGAACGGTTTCTACTACAGCCGGTACGACGCGCCGGCCGACACGACAAAGGCGCTGACGGCGAAGAACGAATACCAGAAAGTGTATTATCACGAGGTGGGCCGCGAGCAGGGCAGCGACAGGCTGGTGTACGAGGATCAAGCCCATCCTCTGCGCACCTTCGGCCTGTCGGTGACCGAGGACGAACGCTACGGCGTCCTCACGATCGATCAGGGGGGCTCGAAGGGGAACGCCGTCTACTTCCGGGAGATGAAGGGGAAAGACACCAGCTTCCGGCCTGTCATCGAGACATTCGACGATAATGTTTCCCTGGTCGGAGTCATCGATCGCGGAATTGTCTTCCGGACCGATCGCAAGGCGCCGAACGGAAGGGTGATCCTCGTCGATCCTTCCGCGCCGACAGAGCCCGACTGGAAGGACATCTTGCCTGAAAAAAAAGATGCGCTCATGAGCGCCTCGCTTGTCGGCGGCAGGCTCGTCGCGACCTACATGAAAGACGTGAGCCACCATGTCTATGTTTACGACACCGGAGGGCGGCTTGAAAACGAAATTACGCTGCCGGCTCTGGGAGCAGTGATGGGGTTCGCGGGGAAAAATGACGACCGGGTCGTGTTTTACAGCGCCACATCGTTTACCTTCCCTTCGACGATCTATCAGTATGATTTTCGCACGAAGGAGTCGAAGCTCTACCAGAAGCCGTCCATCGATTTCGATCCGGACACTTACGAAACCAGGCAGGTATTTTATCAAAGCAAGGACGGCACCCGAATACCGATGTTCATCGTCCACAAGAAGGGGCTTGTTCTTGACGGAAAGAATCCGGCTCTT
>VBOC01000186.1:4717-11532 GCA_005877655.1 Ignavibacteria bacterium | reverse complement strand
GGGTATACAATACGTGTGGAACACGTGGAGCGACGGGGGATCGAAATCACACGCCGTGAGTCCTTTGAAAGACACCACGTTTACCGCCAATTATACGACCCGGTATTTCCTGACGATGACGGCGAATCCGGGGGGGACGGTATCGCCGGCGAGCGGGTGGTTCAACAGCGGCCAGATCGTATCGATCACGGCCCTGCCCGCGAGCAGGTTCAGCTTTAACGCCTGGAGCGGGAGCGGAAGCGGATCGTATTCTGGATACACCAACCCCTCTCAGTTGACGATGAACGCCCCGATCACCGAGATCGCCAATTTCTCGCAGAACCCGGTTCGGGTCACGGTTCAGACGAACCCGAGCGGGCGAAGCTATTACCTGGACGGTTTCCTCTACACGACTCTCCAGATCCGGACGATTCAACCGGGTGAAACACATTACCTCGAAGTGTTCTCCCCGCAGGCCGCGTCGCCCGGGAAGCAATACGTATGGAGGGACTGGAGCGACAGCGGCGCGGCACGGCACTCGGTGACGATTCCGGATTCAGATTTCACCTACACGGCAACATTCGGGACGCAGTATTACATGACAATGGTGGCCATGGCGGGCGGAACCGTCAGTCCGCCAAGCGACTGGCATGATGCGGGAGCAGTGGTTCAAATCAGCGCCGCTCCGGACATATCGTATTCATTCCTCGAATGGCGGGGCTCGGGTCTGGGTTCCTACAGCGGTCCGAACGATACGGCATTCGTGACCGTGAGAGGACCGCTCAGCGATACGGCCAGGTTTACGCAGTATCCCGTTCATGTGACCGTGGGATCAACTCCACCAGGAAGAAGTGTGACGGTCGACGGGATCGCCTATGCAAGCTCGCAGACCTTCACCTGGATTTCCGGTTCGAATCACACGGTCAGCACAACCGCGCTCCAGGGGGATACGCTGACGCGCTACAACTGGTTGAACTGGAGCGACGCCGGCGCGATCTCTCACGTCGTTTCGGCGATCCGCGACACAAGTTTCACAGCGAATTTTAACACACAGTACTTCCTGAAGGTCATCGCTGGGAATGGGGGCACCGTTACTCCTCCGAACGACTGGCACGATCTCGGCCAGATCGTGACGATCACCGCCAAACCGAATCCGACCTATCATTTCGGCGGATGGAACGGCACAGGGGCGGGCTCCTACTCGGGGAATCAGGACACGGCTGTGGTGACCATGAACGCGCCGATCACCGAGACGGCAAGCTTTGCCTTGACGCCGGTTCGCGTTACGATTCGAACTAACCTGGTCGCCAGGACGTTCATCGTTGACAGCGTGCGATACACATCGACTCAAACCTTCATCTGGGAATTCGGATCGAGCCACACAATCGGCACGCTGACACCGCAGTCGGGAGCGGCCAGCACCCGCCACCTTTATCGGAGCTGGAGTGACGGCGGCGCACTCACGCACAGGATCAACCCGGTCACCGATACTGTGTTCACCGCGAATTTTGGAACGCAGTACTTCCTCTGGATGAGCGCGGACTCCGGCGGCACCGTGAGCCCGGCCAACAGCTGGCAGGACAGCGCGAGCACCGTTCCGATCACGGCGATTCCGCGGCCGGGCTTCAGCTTCAGCAGTTGGAACGGAAACGGCAACGGCTCGTACACCGGAACCGGCAACCCGGACAGCGTCGTCATGCTGGAATCGATCGTCCAGGCGGCCTCCTTTTCACGCTTCGGAGCTCAGGTTGTCGTCCAATCGAGCCCACCCGGATTCTCGATCACCGTGGATGGGGTCAATTATCCGAGCCCGCAGAGCTTCACATGGACCACAGGCTCGGCTCACACAATCGCGGCCGTCGATACGCAGAACGGCAGTGCAGGGATCCGGTACGTGTGGAACAACTGGAACGACGGAAAGCCGCGCCTCCACAGCGTGACTCCGCTCGGCGACACGACGTTCACGGCGAATTTCAAGACGCAATATTATCTGACCATGTCGACGAATGCGGGCGGGACCGTCACACCCCCGAGCGGTTGGTTTACAGGGGGACAGGATGTGACGATTACGGCGCTTCCCGACTCCCGGTATAATTTCAGCATCTGGAGCGGAACCGGTCTACTGTCGTACACCGGCAACCAGAATCCGGTGACGCTGACGATCGGTGCGCCGACCTCCGAAATCGCAAGTTTCGTCCGGAAACCGGTTCAGATCGTGATTCAATCCTTTCCGCCCGGAAGGTCCTTCACCTACGACGGGTTCACTTTCACAGACCCCCAGACGCGCACGGTGATTCCGGGGGTGGAGCATTTTCTGGGCACAACAACTCCCCAGCCGGTCACTCCCTTCGTTCTTCAATATTCGTTCAAGAACTGGAGCGACGGGGGCGCTCAGTACCACAGCATCTTCGCCGATTCCAACACGACGTACACGGCGATCTTCACGACGCAGTATTATCTTTCGCTCGCGGCCGAGACCGGCGGAAGCACGACTCCGGCGAGTGATTGGCAGGATAGCGGCAGGGTGGTTTCGATCAATGCGGTTGCGAATGACGGGTTTGGATTCTTGCGATGGAGCGGTATCGGAGCCGGAGCTTACGCCGGCTCGCGCAACCCCGCCACCGTGACCATGATGGGGCCCATCAGCGACACGGCGTTCTTCGGCCCCGGTATCAAGGCGACCTTCATATCGAGTCCGGCGGGCCGCAGGATTACCGTCGATGATTCCACATACACCGCCCCGAAGAGTATCAACTGGCTTATCGGATCGGCCCATACGATCACGACCGCATCCCCGCAGAGTGACACGGCCGGCACGAGGTATCTATGGAAACAGTGGAGCGACACCGGCGCGATCACCCATACGATTGCTCCAACGAGAGACACAACAATTGCGGCAAACTTCAGGACGGAGTACTACCTTTCGCTCAGCGCGGGTTCAGGCGGCAGAGTAGCTCCTCCGAGCGGCTGGTATGTCAAAGACTCGAGCCTGCTCCTCCAGGCGTTCCCGGACAGCGGCCGCGGTTTGAGAGAATGGGTCGGGACCGGTCCGGCCTCCTATAGCGGACTCAATAATCCCGTCAGGGTCACCATGTCGAGCTGGATGAATGAAGTCGCGTACTTCGGCCGATTGCTGCCGCCTCCCACGCTCGCCGGAACCGATGGGGACACGAACCAGCCGATCCCGGTGGTGCTCAACTGGCACACCTATCCGGGCGCGACCTCGTACCAGCTCCAGGTGTCGCCCGATTCGCTCTATAGGAATGTTATCGTCGATCTTACGACGACCTCCGATACGTCGTTCCGGGTGAATGCCCTGGCCAATCTGACGACGTACTATTGGCACGTGAAGGCAAGGGTCGGGAATGATATCACAACGTTCTCCGGTTCGAGGAGATTCACGACGATGGCCGCCACGCTCACCGCGATCTCGCCGGTCAGAAACTGGGCCACACGATTCGTATTCCCGATTCGATGGAAAAGCACCGATCTCAGCGGAAACGTCAATATCAAGCTTTCCACCGACGGCGGATACACCTACACGTCGATCCTGCCGAACGTGCCGAACTCGGGCAGTGCGGCCTGGAGCGTGCCCGACAGCGCCCGGTGGATCTCGTCGAACTGCAAATTGAGGATTGAGTCCGCTCTCAACACCGCCATCTTCAATGAGAGCTCACTCTTCTCCATCGCTTCCGGGGCATTGCCGGCCACGGCGCTCGTTTCGACTTCGATCTCGTACCCCGATGACCGCGCGCCCTCGACGGCGTACCGGCTGGTGGGCGGCCCCGGGATCGTCGACACGGTCAGGGTCAACAGCATTCTCACGGGAAAACAAAAGCTCGACTGGAGGATCTTCTGGGACAACGGGGCGGCCGACAACTACCTGGTAGAGCTTTCGGGAAATTCGAGTCTTATAACCGGAGCCGGCTACTGGATTTTGAATAAGGGGAACCTGGATGTCTCGACGACGATGCGGATGCCGCCGTTGGCGACCGACGCGACGTTCAGTATCCCCCTGCACGCGGCCTGGAATATCATCGCGAATCCGTTCGATAAGAACGTAAGCTGGATCTCCGTTCAGGACGCAAACGGGCTGCCGGCCGCGACCCGGATTCTCTCCTACTCCGGTTCGTACGATTCGAGCGGAATGATGCAAACCTTCGGCGGGTACTATTACTTCAATACATCGAATGCGACCTCGTTGAAGATACCCTATCCGTTCGGACTGACCCAGCCGATGAGCGCAAGCCGGGCGGTGCGGGAGGATGCCGGGTGGAAGGTCCGGCTCTCGTATGAAGCCGACATTAACCGCGATGCCGACAACTTTATCGGCATCACGCCCGGGGCAAAAGAAGGGTACGACGGGCTGGAAACGCACAAGCCGCCGCTCTTCCTGGATCAGGGTTTTCTCTATTTCCCGCGGCCGGATTGGGATGCTTCCTACACGCGGTTTAACACCGACTTCCGCCCCGCCCTGGGTGACGGACAGGTGTGGGAATTCGAGGTCATGAACCCCCGGAAGTCACGGGGTGTGATCCGCCTCGCAGGCCTCGACGGGATTCCTGCGGAGAACCAGGTTATTTTGGTATGCGAATACGAGAGCACGCCCGTCGACATGCGGAAGGACAATTCATACGCGTTCACTCCGGCCGGCGAGCGGATGAAATTCCGGCTGATCACGGGGAAACGGTCATTTGTCGAGAAGGAACTCGGAAAACTCGCGCCGCAGGCATACGAGCTCGCGCAAAACTTCCCCAATCCGTTCAATTCGACGACGGCAATCAGCGTCAGGATGCCGGAGGATTCTCAAATCCGCCTCGAAATCTATTCGACGCTGGGACAACGCATCGCGGAACTCGCGAACGGACGCTACACACGGGGTGTCCACACCTTCCGGTGGCAGGGGACCGACGGAGCGGGCCGCGCCGTGGCGACCGGAGTGTATTTCTACCGGCTGACGTACGGTGCGAACCTTGTCCAGTCCAAAAAAATGATTATCGCCAAATAGGTGACGCCATGATGATGAAAACATTCGATCGATCCAAGAGACTGATCATTCCCGTGCTCATCCCTCTTCTCTTGTTATTGTTTCCGGGGGCGCCCGTCTTCGGTCAGGGGAAAAGTCCCGAGGAAGTCCAGACCTCCAATCTGAAGTGGAGTATCAAAGACGATGTCATCCTCCTCAATTACGATCTCACGGGATCTCCGGACGACGAGTTTGATTTGAGTATTGCGATGAAGAAGGAAGGCGAGGCATCGTTCGCCGTGGTCCCCAAGACCGCCGAAGGCGATATCGGGCGCGGGTATTTTGCCGGGAAGGGTCGCGAGATCCGCTGGTTTTACCGAACCGATTACCCCGGCGGCTTCTCAGGGGAGGGGTATTACTTCGAGATTCACGTGCAATTAGTGAGGAAGCAAAGCAAGCTGCTCTATTATGCCCTCGGCGCGGCGGCTCTGGCGGGAGGGATTCTTGCGCTCATCGTCAGCCGGAATGGCGATCAACCCCCGCCCCCGTACGAGCTTCCAGGTCCGCCCGCGCGCCCATGAGCGGAGGGAGAGGCAGGTGAACTCCCGGGGCCCAAAGTAGAAACTTTGGGCGCCAGTTGCAGGAAAGTGGGCGGACAATTGTCCTTACCTCACCAGCACCATTTTTCTGACCTGAATCACACTGTTTCGCGGATCTTGCAGGCTCGCGGCGTCGAGGCGGCACAGATAGACGCCGCTCGCGAACCTGACCGCATTCCATTCGACCGATTTGTACCCCGCCTGCTCGAAACTATCCCGTAAGACCTCCATGACCTGCCCGCGCAGATCGTAAACGATCAATGAGACCTTGCTGTTCACGGGCAATTGATACCTGATCGTCGCAGTCGGATTGAATGGATTCGGATAGACCGGCTCAAGTAGAAACGATGAGGGCGAGCGGTAGTCTCTCTGAAGACCCGCCGACGGCGGATCGGGCGGGGCTTCGGCGGTGGAGACGATTTGAATCCGGTTTTCCGGCGGTATCGCGCCCGATGGGGAGAGGATCAACTTTCCGTCGCTGTGGGCGTGCACCCAATACCCATTCGCCGGCCGGAGCGAATCGCCTAGCGTGTAGCCGAAACCATTAAAGCCGAAAAAGGGCGATGTCGTGAGACCGGGCGGAATGCTCGCGATCGAAGCGGCTGCCACGGGAGTGCCGAGAGATCCGATGAGATTCCATCCGGTCGTGACATCGATTGTATCTCTCTGGATGAGCGGGCCGCTGAGATAGACTGTCTGGTCGATCGGAAACTTTATCCAATATCCGCGTCCGGGCTCGAGGGAATCCCTTTTCTGGTATCCGCCGAT
Organism: Ignavibacteria bacterium; assembly: GCA_005877655.1. Classification (GTDB taxonomy): domain Bacteria; phylum Bacteroidota; class Ignavibacteria; order UBA10030; family SZUA-254; genus VBOC01. The sequence goes on along the minus strand of VBOC01000186.1, from coordinate 5,220 downwards.
GTAGGTGAACGCATCGGTGATGGAAGTTGGAAAGATGGCTCTCCGTCCCGGATTGGCAGGATGTACCGGAAGCGAGAGCATATTCCATGTGCCGTGGACCGGATAGGGGTGAGCTCCGGGTGGAACCGTCGTGAGCTTCCAGACCGTCGACCAGGGGCTGCTCGCGGCGGCGCCTGCACGGGCCCGAACGCGCCAGTAATATGTCGTGCTGTCCGATAGAGCAGTCACGCGACGCACGGTATCCGTCAGGGTTGAGTCGTCGACGATGTTGACGGCAAAGAGCGCGTCCGCGGCAAGCTGGAACCAGTAACCGGTCGCGCGCAATGACCTGTCCCACCGGCAGGTCAGCGCGTTCGGCTGGTTCGTGGCTCCATCCGGAGGCAGTTTCAGAATGGGGATAGAAGGAGGGCCCTGACTCGTGATGTAGCCGACTCCGGTGCGCGTGCTTGTGGCGATCGGGCGGCCGTTTTTCCAGTCGATTTCCAGCATCTTTCTCGTATTTT
>VBOC01000186.1:0-4671 GCA_005877655.1 Ignavibacteria bacterium | reverse complement strand
TGATGGATCCAGCCATCTCTCAAACAATCATACGCACACGACGATTCGTTTCCGCGAAGGGGATTTTGCAACTGGATGTCGGCTACCTTCGTCGGGGCGATGTTGCCAAAGATGCCGCTCACGTCAAAGACGTGGACATAGCTGTTCGGCTGGTCGATAACGTAGATCTCTTTCTCATCCGGCGAGAGGGAGATACCGTGGCTCGGGGCCGATGCGCACTGGTTTCCGCAAGCCGTTTTCGACCACCCCATCGTCGTCAGGTCGAGTGTGTAAACGACCTGACCAGTGGCCAGATTGGCCACCTGGAACCCCAGGAAGCCGGTGAGGGTCACAAAGGCGAATGTCTCGGTGCCATTGATTGTGAACGGGCGGATGCCGCTGACGAAGGGTCCGGCCCGGTTTATCACCAGATGGGTCGTCGTACTGGCTATATAGAGTGAATCATGCCCCACACCATTAATATCCCGATCTCCCATGTACACCCGCGCACCATCCAGACTGGCGACGGTGTTGTGAGGGTTCAGACCGCGGGTCGCGATCGTCCCATGTTCCGATCCATCGGCAGTGCTCACGACATACCATTTGCCGTCACCGGTAAGCTCTCCGGACGGCATGAAGATGGTTGTTCCGTCCGGAGTGATGGCGTGACTGTCGATCCCGTGACTGTAATGCACATTCCAGCCAAGGCTGTCGCGGAGCAGGCTGTACTGCAACAGCGATCCGTTTCCGTTGCCGCCTCCGTCGCCGCCGTAGCTGATATAGAGCATGCCATCCAACGGACTCACTGTCACACCGCGGACGCCCGCGGTGGTCGGTACCGGAAGACTGTCCACGAGCGCGTGCCCGCTGTCGATATTGAAAACATAAATCCATCCATCGGGAAAAACGTATTCAAAATGATGGACTGTGGTATCGGCCGCGATCGAATGAACCGATCTGCCCGCATCAGCAAGTCCGGCGCCGCGCACAACGCCGGCCCCAGGGAGGGTGATCATGCAGACGATCAATACAAGCCCCGCAACCATGACCGGGGTGAGAATTCCGGTTCCCTTGATCGATGAGCTGAATCGCCTGTCCGGCCGCTCATGTATCAATTTTCGTATCCTCTCTCGACTGGAAATTCCAAACGCAGCGGCTATCGCACGATCAACAGCAAAGTATAAAACAACCGGGCGATTATCAAAGTGCCCGTGATTCGACGGACAGCCGTGTCAACCGGGGTGCGAAGGATAATTAAATGAATATTCCGAAGCAGCCGATTATCCGCGTCACACGAAATCGGCCGGCCGGGACGATTTACCCGATTGTTTCCGACTCCCATAAAATCTCCCGCCCTTCAGGACAATAGCGATCAGAACTCATCTGTGGTCCACAGAATTATCGTGACACGAGATTTCTCAAGACGAAGAGGACATTCGCCGGACGTTCCGCGAGTCTCCTCATATACCAGGGGAACCAGAATGTGCCGTAGCTGATCAGGATCCGGACCCGGAACCCGTCACGCCGGAACTGCAGCTGGCTCTCTCTCTGAATCCCGTAGAGCATCTGGATCTCGTAGGAGTCCCGTGCGATACCCTCCCGAAGGGCAAATTGATCGATGGATCTCAGGAGGACCCGGTCATGCGTTGCGACGGCGATGCGGGGAAGCTGTGCATGCGATCGGAGGAGCCGCTTGCTTAAATTGAAATAATTCCGGTCCACATCCCTTTTCGACCGGAAGGCGACGTCTGCAGGCTCGGCGTACGTGCCTTTCACGAGCCGTATCGACGGCCCCAGCGGCAGAAGCGCTTCGATGTCGGCTGCAGTCCGGTAAAGATACGCCTGCAGGCAAACGCCCACATTGGGGAATTCCTCCCGCGCGCGTCTATAGATGTCCAAAGTCTTATCGACGTACGGGCTGCTCTCCATATCGATCCAGACGAAGTTTCCGAGCTCACGCGCCCTGCGCAGCAGCGCGGCGAGATGTTCGCAGCACAACTCCCCGCCGAGGTCAAGTCCGAGCTGGGTGAGCTTGACTGAAATCTGGCAGTCGAGTTCCCGCTGCCGGATCAGTTTCAGCGCGGTCAGGTAGCGGCCGGCTACTTCGTTCGCCTCCGCCGCCTCGGAAAGATTTTCTCCCAGATGCGTTACAACGGAGGCAATCCCGTTTGTCCGAAGCGTTTCGGCGGCGGTGAGGGCGTCGGAAATCTCTTCACCGGGCATGAAGCGGCCGACCGCGCGCCGCACAAAGCGGAAACGCGGCAAGAGCTCGCGGAGGCGCGTACTCCGCGACCCCCGCAAGAGCACGCTGCGCATCAGACTCATAGTATCGCTCCCTCTGCCGGAGATTCATTTGACCGGAAGGGTATGATATGGATTTTTTTGATTACATTAAAGGACAGGTATTCGTCCTACGGCAATTCCACGAGAGGAAGTCTTCCTATGATTGATCAAGCAACGCCGGCGAAGCCGGCGAGGCCGGCCGAGTTGGACCGGCTCTGCGTCAACACGATCCGTTTTCTGTCGATTGATGCCGTTCAAAAGGCGAACAGCGGCCATCCAGGTTTGCCGATGGGCGCCGCCCCGATGGCCTACGAGCTGTGGACGCGGTTTCTGAAGCACAATCCTTCCAATCCGCTGTGGGCCGACCGGGACCGGTTTGTACTTTCCGCGGGTCACGGCTCCATGCTTCTGTATAGTCTGCTGCATCTCACCGGATACCGGGAAATGACGATCGAGCAGATTAGAAACTTCCGTCAATGGGGAAGCATCACGCCCGGCCACCCCGAGCGGCTCCCGGCCGCGGGGATCGAGACCACCACCGGACCGCTCGGTCAGGGCTTCGGCAACGGGGTGGGGATGGCGATGGCGGAGCGGTACCTTGCCGCGCGCTACAATCGCCCCGGTATGGAAATCGTCGATCATTACACCTATGGGATCGTCAGCGACGGCGACCTGATGGAAGGAGTTGCTTCGGAGGCCGCTTCGCTGGCGGGACACCTTAGGCTCGGAAAACTGATTTACCTCTATGACGACAATCGACTTTCACTCGCGGGATCGACAGATCTGACATTCACCGAGGACCGGGCCGGGCGGTTCGAGGCATACGGATGGCACACCGTGTCGATCGCCGACGGGAACGATCTCGAAGCGATCGGCCGCGCGCTTCAATCTGCGCGCGAGGAAAAGAAACGGCCGTCCCTTGTGTTGGTACGAACGCATCTCGGCTACGGATCTCCGCACAAGCAGGACACATTCGAGGCGCATGGCTCGCCGCTCGGCGAAGAGGAAGTGAAACTAACAAAGCAGAATCTGGGCTGGCCGTTAGATCCGGCTTTCTACATCCCCCGGGAAGCACTCGCCCATTTCCGCGAAGCTGTCGAGCGCGGAAGCCGCGCAGAATCGGAATGGAATGAGAAACTCACCCGCTACACAAAATCGTTTCCGGAGCTCGCAACAGAGTTCGGGAATATCATGGCTGGCGGGCTGCCGGAGGGTTGGGATGCGGAGATGCCGAGCTTTGCCGCGGACGCAAAAGGCGTGGCGACGCGGGCGGCTGGAGGGAAGATTCTGAACGCGGTGGCGCCCAGGCTCCCGAATCTGATAGGGGGCTCGGCGGATCTCAATCCTTCCACCTACACCGTTCTCAAGGGGTTGGGGGATTTCGAGAGTCCGGCAACGACCGGCGGCGATCAACAGGGCGCTGCCGGCGGCGGATGGAGCTATGGCGGACGCAACCTGCATTTTGGAGTGAGGGAGCATGCGATGGGGTCTATTCTCAACGGCCTTTCGGTGCACGGAGGCATCATCCCCTACGGCGCGACGTTTTTGATCTTTTTGGATTACATGCGCCCCTCCATCCGGCTGGCGGCGTTGATGAAGCAGAGGGTGATCTACGTTTTCACGCACGACAGCATCGGACTCGGCGAAGACGGCCCGACACACCAGCCCGTTGAACAGCTTGCATCTCTCCGATCGGTCCCGAATCTGATCGTGCTGCGGCCGGCGGATGCGAACGAAACTGCAGAGGCATGGAGAGTCGCGCTCAACCGCGCCGGCGGCCCGGCGGCGTTGGTCCTTACGCGTCAGAATGTTCCGGTCATCGATCGAACAGGGCGCGCGCCGGCGGCAATGCTGAGACGGGGCGGATACGTCCTGGCAGATCCGGAGGGCGGAGCGCCGCACGTGTTGATTATTGCCACGGGCTCTGAAGTGCAGTTGGCGCTTGCCGCCGGCGGTTTGCTTGCCGCAGGAAACATCCGGGCGAGAGTCGTGAGTCTTCCGTCGTGGGAGTTGTTCGAAGCGCAGCCGCGGGAATACCGTGAGAGCGTCCTGCCGCCTTCAATCACCGCCCGGGTCGGAATCGAGACGGGCGTCAGGACCGGGTGGGAACGATACATCGGCCCCTGGGGGGAATTCGTCGGCATGTCCTCATTCGGAGCCTCGGCCCCCGGACAGGTCGCCTACGAGAAGTTCGGATTCAGTGCGGAGAATGTCGCGGAACGGGCGAGAATCGCGCTCTCTAAAGTGAACGGCGAGGTTCCCGTGGCAATCGTGAGTTGAGAATGGCCGGATTGAGCGGATGAGATATGCCGGCAGATTCGGTTAGACGCGAGTGGGAATTACTGCTCGTTCTTGCGGCAATCCAGTTTACAAACATCCTCGATTTTGTCATCCTGATGCCGCTGGGAC
>VBOC01000033.1:6177-15058 GCA_005877655.1 Ignavibacteria bacterium | reverse complement strand
AACACGACCTGCGCGGGCGGAGTTGGTGGAACTTTCGGCCCCCACATTGTAATATTCACGCCTGGTATTCCGATCGGATCCTGATCGGGATAGTATGTCCAGGATGAGTCCTTGCGCATATTGACGTTCGCCAGACCCGTCGGGTCGGTCATCGTCATGCTGTCACAATAGTATCGAAGAACGGATGGCCAGCGGAAAATTTGGGGATGAAATGTGAAGCTGTCGCTCACGCACCATTTGATTTTGAAGGTATCGATTTCGGTGGTGTCGTGGAACTGGTGGATGTTGACCGGCCTGCCGACCGATGACATTTCAAAGCACCCCGGCTTCGTATTGTACGCCCGTATTTCGACTGACGGCGAACAGGGAGGATATTGCAGAAGCTCGTTGACCTTTTGGGAATCGTTCTCGAACCAATGATCGGTAAACCCGGTAAGCAGCGTATCGATGCAATAGGTGGCATTCGGATGAAGGCCGAAGTAGGTCGGTGATGAGGTCTTCTGAATGAATCCGCTGTCTGTCTCGGTCACCCAGATTCTAAAGCGTACGTCGGGCGTTTGTGCGAACAGAGATCCGGAGAACAAAATTCCGGCAATTCTCAAGCCAAAGAACACGCAGCTCGTTAATCGGCGCACAATGAGTTTCGCTTCCAATGATTGCATGGCAGCTTCCTCTCGATGAGGCACGGCAAGAATAAAGAGATCGTCCGGCGTGGAGGGCACTCAAAGACCCCCGAAATCTACCTATCTTTGATCCGAAGATCAATTACGGAAAACCGTAATAAGGTCTCAAGAAGACCTCAAGATTTCACGATTTTGAGGCCTGGCGGATTTCGGGGATAAAAAGAGCGGCCCAACCCCGCTCGGTAGAGCCGCTCATCGTTTACTACTTCCTTTATGAGCTGTTACTGGCGGGTCAGTCCCGAGGTGGCGGAGGACAATGTCCCGCACAGTAGTAGTCACACGTCGCGGTAGGTCCGCCGTATTCACACACACACGCATCACTGAAGCACGGATGGTTGTATGGACTACAGTAATCGTAGCAGGTACAATTGTTACAGAGGCCTACCGCATAAGCCTCCTGATGGAACAACTGAATCAACCCGATGATAGCTACCGCAAAAACCACAACAAACAGCACTGCTTCTTTTCTATAGCGTTTCATATCCAACCTTCCTCTCGATGAATGTGATAGGTCTGTGAGTTAGCGAATGGGCTTAAGCACCCATTAATTTCTCTATTTCAATTGTCTGATCCTCAGAGAGTTCTCCAATCCACACTTTCTCGACAGAGCCATCACCTTGGAGGAGGATTGTCTCAGGGACACCGCTGATTTTGTACTTGCGACTGAAACTGGTGTCGGCAACCGAGACGACGTAGAATCCTACACTTTTGTTGGCGACGTATTTTTTCGTCTCATCGAGGCTATGAACCGAAACTCCGATTATATCGCAGTTTTGGTCTCTGTTGTCATGGGCGATTGCTTTCCAATTCACGAGCGTTTTTTCGCAGTGGGGACAGGTAGTTGACAGGACAAATAGCAGGTATTTCTTGCCCGGATCGGTGTACGCGAGGTCCGTCGTGTTACCATCGAGCGTTTGGACCTTGACAGCCTCGACTCGTTCTCCTGCTTTCAGAGGTTCGACCTGGGCCCCGACCGGTGATCGCCTCAGCGAGTTCTTGAGGTCTCTGTTCTGGAGGATCAGAAGTACCGCTTCGATCGTTAAGAGCAGATTTAGCGTAACGCTGATGACTTGAATCCAGTTCAGCTTGTTCTTGGGCGTTACCGTTGTGACTCCCCTCTATCGGACAGATTGAAACATGCTGAAAGCCATGCGTCCATTTTTTTCAAATCAAATTTCGTCAAGCCTGGTAAACAGTCAGCCGCGACCCGCCGCGCGGCTTTCGAATCCGCAACAACCTTGCCGCCCCAATCTATATCAGGGCGTCCGATAAATCAATTACGGAAAACCGGAATTTTTCGCGACGAGGGGAGGGGAATGAAAAGGGAAGAGAAGGACTGTGAAGCGAGGAGCGGAAAGTCTTACTTCTCTAAAGAGGTCATCCCTTCCCGAATGGCGTACTTCGTGAGGTCGGCGATGCTGTGGAGACCGAGCTTGTCCATGATGTGCTGGCGGTGTTTTTCAATCGTGTTCTCGGTGACGTGCAGGCGCCCGGCAATCAGTTTCGTCGAGTAGCCTTCTGCGACCATCTGGAGCACCTCACGCTCTTTCGCGGTGAGCGAAGAGGAGGGTGAGGCGGATGAACCCTCCCTTAATGCTTGAATCTCCTCGAGCGTGAGATCGGTGATTGTCCGGCTCAGGTAGAATTTACCCGCCTGGACCGTCCTGATCGCAGTGATAAGCTCGCGCGATGCGCAGTGTTTCAGGAGATACCCGGACGCCCCAGACTGCAGCATCCGTTCGATGAAATGCCTGTCAGAATGCATGGAGAGGGCAATAACCTTCACACCCGCTGCGTCCCGGAGGATCTGCCGTGTGGCTTCAATGCCGTTCAGATCCGGCATCGTAATATCCATGATGACAAGGTCCGGAGAGAGCTCTTTTGCCAGATCTACTGTGGTCTTGCCATTGTCCGCCTCTGCGACGATCTCCATATCGGCGTGCTTGATGAGAATTCCTCTCAAGCCCTCACGCAGGATCTCGTGATCATCGGCAAGAATGATGCGAACGGTCTTATCCACCGGGTCTTTCTGAAATTGGCACGAGAGGAGCCAGGAGCTCCACGTGTGATCCTCCGCCGGGCCGGGTTGTAATGTTCAATTCTCCGCCCATGCGTGTCAGTCGTTCACGGATGTTGAATAACCCGAACCCTCCCCTTTTATCAATCCGTTCCGTTATTTTTTTTGGGTCAAAACCGATTCCGTCGTCTTCAACAACCACTCCCACCGAGTTTCCGTTCGTCCGGATTTCCACGATGACTTTCTGAGCGCGTGAATGTTTTGCCGCATTGACGAGTACTTCGCGGACAGCGTTGAAAAGAACGAGGGAGATATCATCGCCCATCGGTTTGGGATGTGTATCGTTCTGAAACGTTATCGCGAGGTGATGCTGTTCTCTCATCTGCCCGCAGAGCCAATGGACGGCCTCCTCAAAACCCAATTCATTGAGTACCGGGGGACTGAGTTCGAACGTCAGCGACTGCGTGTTCTCGATCGACTGATTGATAAACTTGTGGACTTCGGTCAGCGCGCCATTATAGGCCGAAGGGGGCGTCGCATCCATGAACGATTCAAGCTTGATCTTGGCAAACGCGAGCGCCTGAGCGATGGAATCGTGGAGATACGCCGCCATCCGTCGGCGTTCCCGCTCTTCGGTGAGCGAAAGTTCGGACGCAAGTGAACGAAGCTCCTCCTGATAGGCGAGCAATTTACCTTCGACATTCTTGCGATCGGTGATATCGAACGCTGTTCCAAGAATTGCCGGCTTCCCCTCGTAGGGTATTCTCCGGAGGGCACAATCCACCCATCGAGATTCGCCGTCTTTCCGCACAAGCTGTATTTCAATCCGGGCCGGCGAGGAATCGGGGTTTTCCTCGATCTCCCCGACCTGTTTCAAATGATCTCGATGCGCAGGCACCACAATCTCATTCAATCCGAAGCGCCCAAGTTCATGGTGACCATATCCGGTTAATGTTTCCATTACCGGGTTTACGAATTTAAACCTGGAATCCTGAATTATAAACATCCCCGATGCTGTTGTCTCGGTAATCATGCGCAGCTTCGCTTCACTCTCCCGGATCGCGGCCATGTGGTTTTTCTTTCGTACAAGGAGTGCGATCCCAAGGAATAGTACAGCCGACGAGAGTAAGCCTATAGGCAGCGTAAACAACGGTCGAGCGTAGAACGGGGGGACAATTGTGAACGCCGAATACGCTCCGAGAGTGTCAAAATTTCCGAAGAGATCCTTCGCCTGAATCTGGATCCGGTGGTCTCCCGCGGGAAGGCCCGAAAACCGGGCTTCGCCCCGAACGGACCACTGGGACCATGCGTTCTCATCAAGCCGATACCGGCTTTGGATTGCATCGGGCGGGATCTCTCCCCAATAAGCAAGGCATTTCCAGCGGACGAGTGCTCGCGCTCCGTCAGTGGCGGGCTCGTCGCATCCGATTCTCGGTCGCGGGCGATTTGTTTCTTCGAACGAAAGAATATTTACTCCATTTCCATCGGTGCCGACATAAATTCTGTCATCAACCGGAAGGATCGGCCAGATTCTGAGATTATTCAGTCCCGAGGAAAGACTGAACGCCGACCAGGCCCCATCGTGGTAGGTGGCGATGCCTCCCGAGGTTGAAATCCACAGGAACCCGCGGATGTCAGTCTTTATGTCCCACACGAAATTCTGCAGAAGACCGTCAGTTTCTTTGATATATCCCGGCCGGTCATTCTCGTCGATGTAGCCAAGCCCATTTCCGCGGTCGCCGAACCATGTGCGCCCGTTTGAGTCAATTGCGATGGTGAAAATCGCGCCCATGGCCAGCTCTCTATTTGATCTCCATTGCGTCCATTTACCGTCTTTCAATCGGCTGAGTCCGCCGGTCGTCCCGAACCATAATGCGCCGTCATTCGATTGGTCGCAGATGTAGACCCGATCGTTGAGGAGGCCGTTTTTCGTAGACCAGTGCGTAAACACGCCATTTTCGTACAGATATGCACCGGGTTGTGGACCATCAGCGGTGGCTCCTATCCCGAGAAACCACAATCGTCCCCGGCGGTCCGTTCGGATCCTGTGAATGATTCCATACAAGCCTTCAGTCGAACCAAAATATCGCCAGCTCTTCCCGTCCCATCGGTATGCCCCTTCAAAATCGTGGCCGCTCGACGCCCAGACAGCGCCGTCCTTGTCTTCACAGAGGCCGGTTATGAGTGATATTCTTTTTCCGTTTACCGTTTCAACCTCAGTCACGGATCCATCCGGACGGTGGATCTCTAATCCATTGAGCGTGCCGAGCCAGATCGACCCATCCCGTGTCCGGATGATCTCACTTACATGGTTTCCCAATCCCGGAAAAGGGTGCCGCCAGTAAGTCCAACGACGGGAAGAAAACCTGTAGAGATACAATCCTCGCTCGGTTCCGACCCAAAGATCTCCGTTCGTACGATACGTGATAAAGGTCGTGCGGTGGAGCTGCGCCGGAACAGGCGCTAGCGAATTCCACCGGCCGGCATGGTAGAATCTGATGTCGTTCGATTCATACAGGGCGAAGATGTCCCCCCGCAGATCCATGTCCATCGAGCTGACGCGACCCCCGCCTTCACTGAGAATATGGCGGGAGGAACCGTCGGGGTTCAACTGCCAGAGCCCAAGCTGAGCCCTTCCGCCGCCCATTGATGCGATCGCAGATCCGTCGTCGAGTTCGACGATTCCCGTAATATCCGGAGCCTCCCGCTGCGAGGGAAATCGCTGCTTCCAGCCGGCGGAGGTCCACTTGTACAAACCGGCGGAAGTGCTGATCCAGGCCCCCCGTTTTCCTCCTGAAGAGTAGAGTGAGGGCTGCCCGCCCTTGGGAGCGAGGGGCAGAGGTGTCTCGAACGGATGAAAGGTGTTATCCTTGAGGAGATAAAGTTTGTTATCTCCGCCCTCAACCAGGTAGCCGAGTCCGGAGGCAGGCACGATCGATATGATTCCCACATCCCCGCCGCCACCAATGACCGGGATTGGAATTAATCCGTCCTTCGTGCACCGATACAGGGAGTGGTCATAAACAACAAAGAGCGATCCGTCGGTATTCGCGAGTATCATCCGCGGCGTCCTTTTGTAAAAGGAGGATGTTTCAGGCAGGGAATGCCAACGGAAACCGTCAAACCAAGTGATCCCCTCGGACGTCGCAGCCCAGACTATCGAGTCCGGTGTTTCAGCGACACTGTATACCTTGTTCGAGGGAAGGCCCGATTCGGTTGTGAAATGTACCCAGCGCCATTCTTCATCGAATTTGTCGACTTGGGCAAGACACGGCTGAGTGAGGGCGAGGGATAGAAGAACAATCGGAGAGAACAATCTTAATGTATCTCCAACCCTGTGCAGAATCAACGCTGAGAGATCCACTTCTTTCATCATGAGGGCTCCGGAAGATCCGGTGAGCATCCCGTGAGCGTGAACGATCGGAGAGCGATGGGTCGGATCCCCCTCGCCGAATATAGAAGGTTATGGAGAAAGTGTCAAGTGGGTCTGGCTGCGGGTGGGTTGACTCTAAGCCGTTTCTATTCTACCTGAGCAACAGTAACTTCCTCATTTCGGTAAATGATTCACTCTGCAGCCGGCAAAAATAAACGCCGCTCGGCAATTTTCGGGCATCCCATGTCACAGTGTAAGTGCCCGGGGGTTTGAATTTTCACGCTGACGTGCTGACTGACCGGAATCGAGAATTGAATTCGTGTTGTCGGATTGAAGGGGTTCGGATAGTTCTGGGACAGTCCGAATCCCGATGGCATCAGTTTACCCCCTGAGACTCCCGAAGCGGGACTCCGCGTCAACTTATAGAGGCCGATATTGGTTATCGCATATGTCGTGTCGCCGTACGAAACTAGCCGGAAGACCGACAGGCTGTCGAGGCCTGCGTACGTCCAGCTCGCGCCGGTGTCCAGTGAGAAATAGACGCCGCGCCCGATCGCCGTAGGAAATGAGAACTGAACGAATGATGCGAACAAGGCGTTGCCCGAGTCGACCGAGATCGCGCTTACCGATACGCCTGAGAGCTGGGAGGGCATCGGGACCGGTGACCAGGATCCGCTCCCGCGACTGTAAATGCCTGCTCCCGAGGCGCCAAACATGGACCCGTTTTTGTCAGGCGTCATTTGAAAGAAATAATTGATGCCTGAGGTCCCCGCAGTATCGGGGCTCCACAGCCCGCCCGCAATAGGACGGCGGAGCACCTTTCTACCGTTTAACGACCCGCTTACATAGAACATTCCATGTTTATCGGTATTCATGCTGGCGCTGAAACTGTAATTCGCCGACAGAAAGTTCGCGGTGTCGGGTATCCAGCTCCCTCCCGGCCGAGGTGCTCGGTGCCGGTTTCGTCCACTGAAAACAGAGTGCCTCTTGTCGATGCAAGGCCGGCGGTATCATAACTCCACGAAAGTCCATTGTCCGTGCTTGTGAAGATCGGACCCGATGTCAGTGAGAAGGGGTTTGTGTTCGGCTGCACCGCATAGAGATTGCCGATGCCGTCGTCGAAGAGTCCGAGCTGGCCCAGATACCCTTTGAGCGGATAGCGTTTCGTCCATAACGGATCGCCCATTTCCTTCGTGAAGATCGCCAGGTCGGTCGAAACGGTTATCCTTCCGGCATTCGATCTTGCGACCCCATAAACGTTTTGGGCCGCCAGCCCGGCGTTCGCCGCGGACCAGGTCAGTCCCTGGTCGGTGCTTCCAAAGATTCCAAATGAGGTGGCTGCGAACAGAGTTGAATCTCCCCTGATGTCGTAGAGATTCATTGTGTTGATCGCGAGATTCGTAATTGAAGAATCGAAGCGGACCCAGGCCTGAGTACCCCCGGGCGACCGGTAGAGCTCGTTTTTATAATCGACGGCGTAGATATTGCCATAAGAATCGTCGGAGAATAATTTAACGGTGTTCCCGCTCCATGTTAAGTCCCCCGCCATTGACAGCGAGGAAAAGACGGTTCTCTCTGTCTACAAAGATGCGCAAGAGATTCGACGGTCCGGTGTACGACGTATCCCTCTTCCAAATGTTCGAATCGGGAAGTTGTACAAAAAGGCCATTGATCGTCGCCGCATACACGCGTTGCAGGCTGTCGAGAGCAATGTCGAAGACAAAATTATTGCCGAGACCGGCGGAGTCGATCTGCCAGGTTGCGCCGCCGTCGCGGCTGACGTATGTATACGTGCTGCCGAGGGCGTAAAGATCGTCCCCGGTAATTTTCAGGATGCTCTGTGAACCTGCGGAGGATCCGGCGAATACATTTCCCCGGTAGACCGGATAATACCCCTGAAGCGTCGGATTTATCTGATAAACCTGTCCCGTGCCGAGTGCCAGGTCTAGTGGAAAGAGATTGTTGACGGGGTGCTGCTCGTCCTTGTAGACGTTTGCAACCGACGTGCCGAACGGGGGAAAAAAGAGCGGGCCGCCTGTCTTTGAATTTTGCCACCAAAGCCCGTTCCCGTTGGCCGTAATGGTAAGATTATTATTGATCGGAAAGACCTCATACACCATGTTCCCGAACGGAAGAGGGATGGAGTAGCTTTGATACGGCAATCCCGGGAGAATATATGTCTGACAACAATACTGCGGACAGATCACGCCGGAGGCCCGGATGATGGAATCAATCTCCGGCGAAGTGGGCATCGAGGGGTTCGGTCCTTTCCCCAACCTCGCCATCAGATCGTTCTCATGTCCGGAGAAGATATGCGCCGTTACCGGATTCTCGGTCGAGTCGTCCCTGTACTGGTCGGCCAATCCCATCAAATGGCCGGCTTCGTGCGCATACAGATTTTTGCTGGTATCGGAGCGCGGATCGGACCACGTTCCGCCCAAGCTGTATCCGGCATTGGGAGGAATGATCGATGCGACGAACGATCGAAAGTTTCTCTCCCGGATGAGAGTGATGTAATGATAGTAGGGCAGGGGGTCTCCGCCAACGACTGTCAAAACCTTGAATGTCACCGGGCACCAGCTGAAGGCCGGACCGCCGCCCCCAACGGTATAATGCGTATCGTTCCATTTCTGCTCGATGTCTTCCTTGATGATTCTTGCCACTGAATCGTCGGCTGTCCCGAACAATTGCAGCTTTATCGTTACGACAAGCCGGCAGCCAAACGCTTCGACGGTTGTGGGTGAACTGTCGGCTGCAGCGTAAATTCCGGGGGTAAAAGGACTTTCCCGTTTTGCCCTTTCATTCAAA
>VBOC01000033.1:0-6167 GCA_005877655.1 Ignavibacteria bacterium | reverse complement strand
TCATAGATCAGGTCCAACGAGTCTGGTGTAATCGCGTTGACCTCCCGCACGAGGCTATCCAGCGCCGGAACCGCGATATTCACGCTCCGGACATAATGTGAGATCCCAAGTGCCTGGATCGTCAGTTCCAGGAACGAACCGTCGAGGGCCCCGCTCTTATACACCGAGTCCAGAACGAAGAACTGATGACTGATCGCCGAGAGATAGAATAAATCGAGCTGGGGTCGTGTCAGCTTAAACGTTCGCAGCAAGACGAAGGGATCGGCATGCGTCTGTCTGACGAAATATGCGCCGTTGCCCGCGGAATCGATCGTGAGGTGGACGGTACTTTCCCACGGAGCCAACCCGCCCGAATAACCACTGAGACGGATGTCGGCAGGAGCCTGAGCGAGGAGGGCTTCCGTTTTGCTGAGCGTGAGAACGATGAGGACTGCCCCCAAAATGCGGTCGCCGCAATAGCCTTTTCTCATGATCCAAATTTATATCTTCGGGTTCAGAAGAATCCCGGAATCGAGAACCTTCTGCCTGCTCGCGAAACGCGGGGAGTATTCGGAATGCGGTGTCGCATAAATGTACCGATTGTCTTTCTGATTGTCAATCGGCTGCGAACGGGATCAGTGCGTCGATGAGGCGGTCATTCATGAAACGCGTTTTCTTTACAAAAGCGGGGAGACCCCGCTTTGGGACCGTTGATATTGGGAGCCCTCATCACTATATTCCCGGTGCCAGCTCCGCCTGAAGGCGAATTGGCAACGATAACCATCCCCAATGCCTGAAATTCCCGATCTGACGGTTTACATCGAAAGCCTCCAGCCAAGGATTGTCCATCAGAAGCTGGAGCAACTCCGCATCGCCAGCCCGTTTCTTCTCCGGAGTTTCGAACCTCCCATAAAAGAAGCGGAAAGGAAGGAGGTGCTCGGCCTGCGCCGCATCGGGAAGCAGATTGTCTGGGACCTTGAAAATGAACTCTTTCTCGTCTTTCATCTGATGATCGCAGGAAGATTTCATTGGAAAAAACGCGGCGCGAAGCCGGCCGGCAAAGCCGGGCTCGCGGCGTTCGATTTTCCGGAGGGCACTTTGCTCCTGACCGAGGCAAGCACGAAGAAGCGCGCCGCTTTGTACCTCCTAAAGGGCGAATCCTCGCTTGCCGGCTTCGATCGAGGCGGTCTCGAGGTCATGAATGCCTCTCTGGGGCAATTTCGCGCAGCGATCGTCAGAGAAAACCACACGCTCAAGCGAATTCTGACGGATCAGCACATCCTCAGCGGGATCGGCAACGCATATTCTGATGAAATCCTGCACCGCGCCAGGCTTTCACCCCTTCGGCAATCGCAGAAGCTGAGCGAAGGTGAGGTTGCCCGGCTTTACACATCCACGCAGGAAACGCTGAGCGAATGGATCCAGAGGCTTCGCGCATCGGCCGAAGGGTCGTTTCCGGAGAAAGTCACAGCCTTCCGTCCTGAAATGGCGGTGCACGGAAAGTTCGGAAAACCGTGTCCCGTATGCGGAACAAGGGTACAGCGCATCGTCTATGCGGAGAATGAGTGCAATTACTGCCCTCGCTGCCAGACGGATGGAAAAATCCTGGCTGACCGTTCCCTCTCGCGTCTCTTGAAAGGCGATTGGCCAAAAACCATCGAAGAATTGGAGGCAGATCCGGGGCTGCACAAGCCGCTGCCCGGCTGACTCCAGGGTTACCCGGGAGACCCCCGTAGATATCCGGCGCCGCGAGGAGCTTGTTCTGTACATTCCCTCTTCGCTTAACCAGGGGGAGATGCACCGATTGAAAGGGGAAATATCGGGGAAATCGTTGAAATCGGCTGTCGATGGCTAATGTAAGGGCCCTCTTCAAGAGTGGAACACTCTTGACAACTCTGTTTTCTTTTTGTATACTATGGCGGCCTTCCTGCATCGTTCATCATCACCTGAGACTGACACCGATCCGATCGCTTCTCCGGTACTAGTCTTGCGCGGGAACCTGGTACCCATCGTTTGAGCGCTCCTCAAGGGAGTACTCGCCAATCCAAGGAGGGAGAACTATCTGAGCGGAGGCATCCCCCGCCCGCAGAAACCACTATCGTTCTATTCCAGAGGAGAATTCAATGAAGAACGAGCTATCGATTCTCACATTCCTGAGCGTGCAATCCATTCGAACTCGCTATCGCGCTGTCTCGACGGCATTCAGCCGATGGGCGAATTTAATGTCATGCTTGCTCCGGCGACAAACGCTTCTAGTTGTCGCGCTCTGTGTCTGTTCAAGCGTTTCCTACGCGCAGCTATCGGGAACGTACACCGTTGGATCGGGAGGCACGTATGCGTCGTTCACAGACGCGGTGAGCGCGTTGACTTCTCTGGGGGTATCGGGGCCGGTGGCGTTCAATGTCATCAGCGGGTCATACAACGAGCAAATCCAGATCGGAAGAATTGCGGGCGCAAGCTCGGTCAATACGATTACGTTCAAAGCCCAAAGCGGAAGCGCCGCCGATGTGACGCTCTCCTTTACCCCCACGAGCAGCAATAATTATGTTGTGCTGCTCAACCGTGCGACCTATATCCGATTTCAAAGCATGACCTTTGCCGTGCCTGGAGCAGTGTCGTCTGGCAAGATTGTCGTGTTCCAAGGCAATGCGACGGATAACACTTTCCAGAACAATATTTTCAACGGTGCCCCCGGAGGATCAACCCTGGGATCCCTCTCAATTGTGAGCAGTGCAGGATCAGACTCGATTGCGAACACAGTCATCGAAGGCAATGCGTTCAACGACGGGAGCTTCGGCGTCGTCCTGAGTGGCTTCGGTGTCTCGCTGTTCTCTCCCGGCACCCAGATCACCAATAACACATTCCTCAGACAGGGGCAATATCCCATCGAGCTGATTTACCATGATGCACCGCAAGTGAACGGGAACACGATCACCACCAGCAGCGCGTACAACGGTATTTATCTTCTGTACTGCAATAATGCCCTGCGCGTTCTCAAGAACATGGTGTCGCTGACCCCCGCCTACTACGGGATTTATCTGTACGGCTGTTTCGCAGCGGTTGGGGCTCACGGCCTCGTTGCCGATAATTTCGTTGCCATCGGCGGGACGAGCACCGGCTACGGTATCACGATCTATGCCTCAACCAACCAGGATGTATATTACAACAGCGTCAATATCACCAATGCCGACCCGGCAGCGCGCGCTTTCTACGTCGATGGGGCTGGCAGCGGTATTAATGCCGTCAATAACATCTTCGCGAATCATGGCGGTGGGTACGCGTACTATGCCGGCAGCACGGCTTCGATCGGAACCTCGGACTATAATGATCTGTACTCGAACGGAAACTATCTCGCCTATTGGTTATTCGGCAATGTAGACCTTGTCTCGCTGAGGGCGGTGAGCGGCAAGGATGCCAACTCGGTGTCATCCTATCCGGATTTCACGTCCGCGACCGATTTGCATACCGCCAGCCCGTGGCTCAACGCCAAAGGCACGCCGCTATCTCCGACTGTCACCGATGACTTCGACGGCCAGTTGAGAAATGCCACCACTCCGGACATCGGCGCCGACGAGTTCACGCCGGATCCTTCGACGACCACTCCTCTGGCCGGCACCTATACGATCGGCTCCGGCGGTACGTATGCCACCTTTGCAGCTGCGGAAACGGATCTCCTGATCAAGGGGGTATCTTCCAGCGTCATCTTCAATGTCGTGAGCGGCACTTACAATGTGCAGGTGACACTGCTGGCTGTCCCCGGCGCCAGCGCCTCGAACACCGTCACGTTCCAGTCTCAATCGGGCATTGCGGCCGACGTGACGGTGATTTATGTTCCGAGCGGCGCCGGTGATAACTTTGTCATCCGGCTCGACGGGGCGGATTACATTCATTTTCAGAACATGACGTTTACCGGCAATACCATTCCTTCATCGACGTATGCGGTGATTTTCGACCTGGTGGGAGGAGTGGAAGATTTTCGGCTGAGGAATAACGTACTCAATGGCACGCCTACCGGTTCTAATTCATCCGCCCAGAGTCTTGTCAACGCGCTTCCCTCACTTCACACCAGCTGCATTTTCAACGGCAATACGTTTAACAACGGCAGTTACGGAGTCTACCTGGGCGGCGTTAATTCAAACGCGCTCGCCTCGGGCTCACAGATCCTCAACAACACGTTCTCCAATCAGTCGTCTACGAGCGTCTATCTGATCGAGCATGATGCGCCAAAGGTGAACGGCAACACAATAGCCGGAACGGCTACGAATACCGCAATTAGCCTCGCAACCTGCAAGAATGCACCGCAGGTTCTCAAGAACACGATCACTCTCACCAATGGCATAGGCATTGATCTTTATAACTGCACTGTGACGGCGGGGCCGAACGGCCTTGTTGCCAATAACGTCGTCAGCATCGGCGGGGCAAGCTTCGGCACCGGCATCAGAATCTACTCCTGCACCAACCAGGACCTCTACTACAATAGTGTCAACGTAACGAACGGGGCTTCAGGGACGAACGCGTTCGATGTAGGAGGGACCGGCAGCGGCATCAATGTTGTCAACAACATCTTCGCCCATCAGAAAGGTGGGTACGCATACTATATCAGCAGCACGGCCTCCATCGCCACCTCCAACTACAACGACCTGTACACCGACGGTAATTATCTTGCCTACTGGACGACCGATAAGGTGGATTTGACGGCACTCAAGGCAGCGAGCGGCAAGGACTCCAATTCGGTTTCGTCCTATCCGAACTTCAATTCCTCAACCGATTTGCATACCGCCAGTCCGTGGGTGAACGCCAAGGGGACGCCGCTTCCGGCGGCGGTCACTGACGACATCGACGGCCAGCCGCGCGATGCCACCAATCCGGATATCGGGGCGGATGAGTTCACGCCGGATCCTTCGACGACCACTCCACTCGCCGGCACCTATTCGATCGGCTCGGGGGGAACTTACCCCACGTTTGCGGCCGCCGTCGCAGATCTATTGCTCAAAGGTGTTTCTGCCGGCGTTACCTTCAACGTGTTTACCGACAACTATAATGAGCATGTGACACTGCTTGCTCCTCCGGGCAGCAGCGCCTTGAACACCATCACATTCCAGTCTGAAACGGGCACTGCCAGTGATGTGAACCTGCTCTACGCCGCGAGCGGCTCCGCGGATAACTTTCTCGTCAGGCTCGATGGGGCGGATTACATCCGTTTCCAGAACATGACGTTCACCAGTAACACTATTCCCGGATCCACGTACGCGCTGATCTTCGACCTTGTGGGGGGAGTGGAAGATTTTCAGCTCATGAATAACATCCTCAATGGGACTCCGGGCGGCAGTTCTTCAACCTCGCAGGCTCTCGTGTATGCAGCCACCTCGCTTTACACCAGCCGCGCGATCACAGGCAACACATTCAACAACGGGGGTGATGGCGTTCACATGAACGGACTCAGTTCAACTGTGCTCTCCGGCGGGGCACAGGTCTCCAACAACACCTTTTCGAGCCAGGGGTATTACGCCGTCGATCTTCTCTATCAGGATGCGCCAAAGGTGAACTCGAACACAATCACGGGCGCCGGTACGAATTACGGTGTCTACCTTCAAAACTGCAATAACGCGCTGGAGGTTCTCAAGAATAAAATGACGCTCACCAATGCCTACGGCGTCTATCTCTATAGCTGCGTGGGAGCGCTGGGCGCTCGCGGCCTTGTTGCCAACAACTTCGTGAGCATCGGGGGGACGAGTACCGCCTACGGTATCACACTCTACTCCAGCACCAACCAGGATATCTATTACAACAGCGTGAATATCTACAATACCTATTCCGTATCTCGCGCCTTCGATCTGGGAGGAAGCGGCAGCGGCATCAATGTTGTCAACAATATCTTCGCCCATCAGGGGACCGGCTATGCCTCTTATGTGGCAACTCCGACAAAACTTGGCACCTCCAACCATAACGATCTTTATAGTGACGGTAATTATCTTGCCTACTGGACGGCTGATAAGGTAGATCTGGCCGCGCTCAAAGCCGCAAGCGGCAAGGACGCCAATTCGGTCTCATCCTATCCGAACTTCACTTCCTCAACCGATTTGCATACTGCAAGTCCGTGGGTCAACGCCAAGGGGACGCCGCTTCCGGCGGCCGTCACCGATGACATCGACGGTCAGCCGCGGGATACCACCAATCCGGATATCGGG
>VBOC01000031.1:6682-10136 GCA_005877655.1 Ignavibacteria bacterium | reverse complement strand
GAAAAGAAGGGTATCAGAATCGCCCCCGTGACGCTCCACCTTGGACTGGGATCGTTCAGGGCGGTCGAAGTCGAAGATCTTTCCAAGCACAAGATGGATTCCGAGTACTATGAGATCACGCAGGCCACCGTGGATATCGTCAACCGGACGATCGACAACCGGGGGAAGGTCTTCGTCGCCGGGACCAGCACGACGAGGGCGGTCGAATCGAGCGTCACCACCACCGGCCATCTCAAGGCAAACAAAGGGTGGACCGACAAGTTTATTTTCCCGCCGTACGACTTTAAGATCGCCGATCACCTGATTACAAACTTTCACATGCCCGAATCGACATTGCTCATGCTCGCCAGCGCATTTGCCGGCCGGGATTTCATGATGCGGGCGTACAAGAAAGCCATCAAAGAGAGGTGGCGGTTCTACAGTTACGGCGACGCCATTCTCGTTCTATGAGAATCGGAGCGGTGATACCGTGCGCGGGAAGGGGAAGCCGCATGGGACCCGGCGATCCGAAACAATTTCTCGAATTGGAGGGGAAACCGATCATCGCCTGGGCGGCGGAACGGCTGCAGTCATCGCCCCTCGTTGAGACTATTGTGATCGCGGCTCCGGGCGATCAAATCGAATTCATGAAGAGTATCGTCGCCGGTCAGCGTCTCTCCAAAGTCTGCGCCGTTGTCGCAGGAGGCCCCAGGCGGCAGGATTCGGTGCGGAACGGTTTCCGGGCCCTCGACGAAGAGTCAGCCGGCCTCGTCCTCATTCATGACGGAGTCCGCCCGTTCTTCGACCCGGCCATCATCGAGTCGCTCCTTGCAGAGCTTTCCGAAGCCGACGCCGCGATCGTCGGGGTGCGGGCGAAAGACACGATCAAGCTCTCCGATTGCCGGCAGATCATCCGCTCCACACCTTCGAGAGATACGGTTTGGATCGCACAGACACCCCAGCTTTTTCGCCGTTCGGACCTTCAGGCCGCCTTCGAGCGCGCAGACTCGGAGCATTTTTCCGGCACCGACGAGGCGACCCTCGTTGAACGTCTGGGAAAGAGCGTGGCGATCGTCGAGGGGAGCTACGACAATATCAAAGTGACGACGCCGGAGGACTTTGAGCTCGCAAGAATCATTGCCCGAAGAAAACAGGTCTCTGTGTGATAACGCACCGAGGGACACATTCCGTACGCTCCTGCACCGGAGCACACATTCGGGAAGGGCGGGGGGAGCGGGAGATGACCCGAAAGGTTCTGCCCGGCAGGATTTGATCGGAAAATGTGACCTCTGCTACGCGCGGGGGGCCTCCTGTTGATTTCATCTGAAAAAATGGTATCTTAAAGGGCGTATTTTTCGTCACTTTGAAGGGTTATCATGCTTCCTCTCGCAATTGTTGTGGTTCTTAGCTATCTCGTCGGGTCGATCCCGACGAGCATTATCGTCACGAAAATCGCGCGGGGGATTGATATCCGGAATCATGGCAGCGGCAACGCAGGCGGAACGAACGTCATTCGCGTTCTCGGTCCGAAAGCCGGCCTGCTGGTCATCGGTCTCGACATCCTCAAGGGATATGTCGCGACCATGCTTGTGACGAAATTGATGTACGGTCCGATTCCGTTCACCAACCGCACCCCCTTCGAGGATCTGACGGTCGTTTCGATCATTGCGGGATGCGCCGCGATCCTCGGACATGTGTGGACCGCCTTTGGCGGGTTCCGGGGTGGGAAAGGAATCGCTACTGCCGGCGGCGTATTGCTCGGCCTGGCGACGATTGAACTTCTCGTTGCCATCGGGGTGTTCTCACTTGTCTTCCTTCTGTCGCGGTACGTCTCTCTCGGATCGATTATGGCGGCGATTGCGCTGCCCCTGGCAATGTTGGCCCGTCATAATGTATTCCACGCCGACCTGGAGGGGTACCACACTCTGATCTTTTTCAGCATCGGCATCTCGCTCTTGCTGATCTATACACATCGCGAAAACATCAAGCGCCTGCTCGCGGGAACCGAACACCGGCTCACTCAGGTCCCTATACTCCGAAAAAACTCCGGCAAACGCAGGTCGTCGTCCGAATAATTGTAAGAATCCGCGATGCGCATCACGGTGCTGGGGGCCGGAAGCTGGGGAACGACCCTTGCCATCCTCCTCAGCGAAAATGCACACCAGGTGATCCTCTGGTCACACCGGGATGACCATGCGAGGATCATGCTCGAAAGCCGCGAGAATCGCCCACTCCTGCCCGGCGTCAAAATCCCCTCCGAGATTGGCATCACCAGCGACCTTGAACACTCCGTTGCACACGCCGAGCTCATTGTAACGGCAATTCCCACCTAGTTTGTGCGGACCATAGCGGAGAGACTCCGGACGCACGACTTCCGCGGCGTCATGATTGTCAACGTCGCGAAGGGAATCGAAAACAAATCGCTCATGACGATGTCCGAAGTGCTGCTCGATCTCCTCCCCTCGGTCGGCAAGGGGGGGATCGTTACGCTCTCGGGCCCCAGTTTCGCAGAGGAGGTGAGCCGGCAGGTGCCGACAGCAGTTGTCGCCGCTTCGGCAAATATCGAGGCAGCCAAGATCGCGCAGGAGGTTTTTATGACCCCCTACTTCCGGGTTTATTCGAGCGAGGATATCCGCGGCGTGGAACTCGCCGGTTCGATCAAGAACGTGATAGCGATCGGTGCGGGGATCGCCGACGGCGCAGGCTTCGGGGATAATACGAAGGCGGCGATCATGACCCGGGCCACGGCCGAGCTATCGAGGCTGGGCAGCCTGATGGGCGCGCAACAGCGGACGTTCGCAGGTCTTTCCGGCATCGGCGACCTCATCGCAACCTGCATGAGCAAGCACAGCCGGAACCGCTTTGTCGGGGAAGAGATCGGAAAAGGGAGGAAACTCTCCGACGTGCTCGCCGAGATGGTCATGGTTGCAGAAGGGGTCGCCACGACCCGATCCGTCCACGATCTGGCGTTGAAGCACGGCGTCGAGCTGCCGATTGTGAATGAAGTCTTCGAGGTGCTTTTCCAGAACAAGGACCCGATCATAGCGACTTCCGATCTGATGACCCGCGACGCAAAGGGTGAAGCCTAGGGATCCGGATATCTCGGTCCAGTATCTTGGGAAGGTGGGTCCCAAGCGCGCTGCGGCCCTCGCAGAGCACGGCTTACACACCATCCGCGACCTCCTCTATTATTTTCCATTCGGCTACATCGATCTCACGAAGGTCGAGAAAATCAGCAGTCTCAAGCAGTTCATGGATTCCGGGAAATGGATCACCGCTATCGGCGAGGTGCGGGCATTTGATCTCATCGGCCGGCCTCCGAGGCAGCGCTTCGTGGTGGTGCTCGGTGATGACACCGCCACGATTCAACTCGTCTTTTTCGGAAGCATAGGGTTCTTCAAGAAGGCGTTTTCAATCGGAGAGACGCTTGCGGTTTCCGGAAAGGTAACCGGTTTCCGGGGCCGTCCCCAGATCG
>VBOC01000031.1:0-6531 GCA_005877655.1 Ignavibacteria bacterium | reverse complement strand
CTGATGCCGATCGCGCCCGCCCTTCACTCAATTCATTTTCCCGAATCCCAGGATGATCTCGAGCGGGCGCGGCACCGGTTGAAATTCGAAGAGCTTTTTACGCTGCAGCTCATGCTTGCCCTTCGCCGCAACCGCGTTAAGATGGGGTTGCCGGGAATTTCGTTCGGAGTCAAGAGCAGGCTCGCCCGGCGGCTCGTCGACTCCCTGCCGTTCAAGCTGACGAAGGCGCAGGTGAGGGTTGTCAAAGAAATCGCGACCGACATGAATTCTCCCCGGCCCATGAACCGGCTCCTCCAGGGGGACGTCGGCAGCGGAAAGACGATCGTCGCGCTGATTGCAATGCTGATTGCGATTGAGAACGGGTATCAGGCGGCCTTCATGGCGCCCACTGAAATACTCGCGGAACAGCATTTCATGACACTGAAAGGATTTTTGAAAGACCTTCCGGTCGAGGTCCGGCTTCTCCTCGGCGGCCAACGTGCGAAGCTCCGGGATGGTGTGCTGGGGGATGTGAAAAGCGGTTCCGCCCAGCTGCTCGTCGGGACCCATGCCCTCATCCAGGCGGACGTGGAATTCGCAAAGCTCGGACTCGTCATTATCGACGAGCAGCACCGGTTCGGCGTCACGCAGCGCGTCGCGCTCAAAGAAAAGGGCGAGGCAGGCGGCGGGCCGACACCTCGTCCCGACGCGTCCCGCAGCCAGCCCTCCGGGACGTATCCCGGCGCGCCCCGCAGCCAGGGCGCCGGGATGGGTCCGCATCCCGATGTCCTGGTGATGACCGCCACGCCCATACCCCGCACGCTCTCGCTCACGATATATGGCGATCTGGACGTTTCCGTCATCAATGAGCTGCCCTCGAACCGATTGCCGGTCGAAACGCTTCTGAAATTCAACGCCGACCATCAATGGATCCATCGGTTTATCAAGAGCCAGGTCGAAGGGGGCGCCCAGGTATATGTCGTCTATCCATTAGTGGAAGAATCAGAAAAACTCGATCTCAAGGCGGCGACAGAGAGCTACGAGCTGCTCAAGAGCAAGGTTTTCCCCGATCTCAAAGTCGGGCTCATCCATGGAAGAATGCCGGGCGAAGAGAAAGATAGGGTCATGGCGGCATTTAAATCGGGGAAGCTCCAGATCCTCGTCGCCACCAGCGTGATCGAAGTGGGGATCGATATCCCGAATGCCTCCGTGATGGTCATCGAACACGCGGAAAGGTTCGGCTTGTCCCAGCTCCATCAATTGAGAGGCCGTGTCGGCCGGGGTGCAGCGCAATCCACCTGCATCATCGTGGCGCCCGATTGGATGGGGAAACTTCTCCGGAGGCGCTCCACCCCTGAGCATGCTGGAGACCGCCGACGGGTTCAAAATCGCTGAAACGGACCTGGAAATAAGGGGTCCGGGTGATTTTTTCGGAACGCGCCAGAGCGGATTGCCCGAGCTCCGGATCGCCGATCTGACGACCGACGAGAATCTATTAAAGCTTGCCCGAGGGGAAGCGTTCAATCTTCTCGAACGCGATCCACACCTCCGCCTCCCCGAACATCAGTCGCTTCGGAACTCTCTCTTAACTCGGACGAAGGAAGTTTTCTCGCTGATCGATGCAGGATGATCATCGAGAAAACTTTTTCACTGAGGCGATCGAACGGCCCGGTGCGATGACCGATCATCGCGACGACGCTCTCTGAAAAAAATCATGATTTTTGTGCCGGAAATGCATTTTTCTCTTGACAAATCGTTTAAAATGATTATATTACAAGCATGATGATGTCGCTCGAGAGATTCTTCAACTAGTCGAGAGGAATAAACGAATCACTTGTTAGATCTTCCTGTTGACATGAGTCCGATGCGAGTCGCGCTCGTCTACAACCAGAAGAAGGAAGATGCTACACAACAACAGGTGCCTGAGGACGCGACAGAGCCTCCGAGTTTGGGCGAAGATTGTTCTCCCGCCCTCGCCACTCGCTTCCTTCAATTTCCTTCCCCTCAAACTCTCAACGATCTTTACGCAGAATGGGACACGGCAGAGACGATTGACGCCGTCGCCGCCGCACTGGGCCAGATTCATCGCGTCAATTTAGTAGAGGCGGATGAAGAAGCCTATGAGAAGCTTGCCCTCAACCGCCCGGATATCGTCTTCAACGTCGCCGAAGGCATGCACGGTGCGTCCCGCGAGGCCCAGATCCCGTCGATGCTTGAACTGCTGCAAATTCCCTACACCGGTTCCGACCCTTTGACTCTTGCGCTCTGCCTCGACAAGTCCCGGGCGAAGGAAATACTTGCCTACCATCACATCCCGACCCCCCGATTTTGCGTGATTTCGGAAAAATCCCTGGTCTCGGCATCCCGCCTCCGGGATGGAGGGGTGAGGTTTCCGGTGGTGGTGAAGCCCCTCCACGAAGGCTCGAGCAAGGGGATCTTCAATTCTTCGCTGGTGCGGGACGTAGCCGAGTTGCGGCGGCAAGTCTCGATGCTGCACTCTATCTATGAGGAACCCGTCATCGTCGAGGAATATCTCTGCGGCCGTGAGTTTACCGTTGCGATGCTCGGCAACGGGGATTCGGCGACCGTCCTGCCGATTGTGGAGATCAATTTCGACTCCCTTCCCGCAGGTGTGAACCCGATTTATTCCTATGAGGCGAAATGGATTTGGGACCGTCCGGATGCCCCACTCGATATCTTCGAATGCCCCGCCCGCATTCCGTTGCCTCTGCAGCGCGCGATCGGACGGGTCTGCCGGAAGGCCTACACGGTTTTGCGGTGCCGCGATTGGTGCCGTCTGGACGTTCGGCTCGATGCAATGGGCGTACCGCACGTACTAGAATTGAATCCGCTTCCCGGTATCCTGCCGGACCCTAAGGATAACTCCTGTTTCCCGAAGGCTGCCCGGGCAGCCGGCCTGAGCTATGACCGGCTGATTCAGAGTGTGCTGGACCTCGCGGCGAACCGCTGCGGACTGGCCGACCGCAAACCTGCGTTCCATCCTGCGAGGTGAGAAGCCCCATGAAGAAAAAGCTGTGTGTCGCCATCGTCTATAATGAGCCCACAGGGCTAACGAAGGGCGGAAGAAAATACATTTCGGAATCGGGCGTTTTGCAGGATGGAAGCAAGGCTCTACCGAAGGTCCGGGACCGGTTGACAGACCTGTCGGAGATCGGCGTGCTGGAGGAGAAGGAAGACATCGCGCGCGCCCTGAATTCGCTCGGTTACAAGACCACCATTTTCAACGTCGACGGCGACATCGTCCGCTTCGTGACTTTTTTGCGCGATGAAGAACCCGATGTTGTTTTCAATCTGTGTGAAAGCATCGGCAATTCTTCGATACACGAAATGCATGTGGGCGGAATCTATGAGCTGATGGATATACCGTACACCGGGTCGGACCCGTTGACGCTTGGCACAGCCCTGAGCAAAGTGCGGGTTAAAGAGATTCTCCTCTATAATGGTTTACCGACTCCCCGGTTTCAGCTCTTCAAGAGCTGGATGCGGATGAGTCTGGATGACCGCCTCGCCTATCCTTTAATAGTGAAACCGTCCCAGGAGGATGCGAGCGCCGGCATCGAATCGGAATCGATCGTCACGTCGCTCCCCGAGCTTCGCAAACGAATTCGATATGTGGTCGAGGAGTTTGACCAACCCGCCCTCGTCGAGGAGTACGTCGACGGCCGCGAGCTCAACGTTGCGATTCTCGGAAACCGGAAACCCACGGTGTTCCCGATTTCCGAGATCGACATGTCCACGCTGCCCAAACGGTACCATCGGATCATCAGTTACAACGCAAAGTGGATGAAGGGCACGGAAGAGTACGAGCATACGAAGGGTGTCTGCCCCGCGCCGCTCCCGAGCGCCCTGGAGTCGACAATCAAAGATATGGCCTTGCGCGCTTACCAGCTGCTCGGCTGCAGAGATTACGCCCGCATCGACTTCCGGCTCAGCAAGGACCATAAGCCGTCCATACTCGAGGTGAATCCGAACCCCGATATCTCCGACGATGCGGGGTTCGCCAGATCCGCGCGCGCGTACGGATACAAATTCGAAGAGCTGGTGGGAAAGATCGTCGAATGCGCATTGGAACGGCTGCCCTGATCACCCTTCGCCCGATCGAAGAGAAAGACAGTGGCCCCATCCGCGACATGCTCGAAAATTCAGGCGCTTTCACTGCGGAGGAAATTAAGACGGCATTCGAGTTGATCGATTGCTACCTCCGTGATCCCGATCAGAAAGACTATGATGTTCGCACCAGCATCGACGCAGAAGGAAGGGTGGTCGGATACTTTTGCGTCGGGCCAACGCCCCTCACCCGCTCCACCTTCGACCTTTACTGGATTGCGGTGAATCCATCCAACCTCGGGCGCGGCATCGGAACCCTGCTTCTCCGGCACGCCGAAGATCTTGTCGTGAATCGTGGAGGAAGGCTTCTGCTCGCCGAAACCTCTTCCCGCACGGGCTACGATAGGTCAAGATCCTTCTATCGGAAAAACAGCTACTCGGAGGTCGCACGCATCCGGGATTACTACGATACGGGGGACGATCTTCTCATTTACGGAAAATACCTCTCATCAACAGGAATCTAGGCACTCCATGGAATTGTGGCAGCAAATGCTTCGACAGAGCGTGGACAGCGGCAAGGATTTGGTTGAACGATTCGGATTCGATCCGGAGCTTGCAGAACAGCTCAACAGCTTGTTTCACACGCGCATTAATCCGTACTACCTGAGCCTGATCCGTCACCCCGGGGATCCGATCTGGCTGCAGTGCATCCCCGATGCGAAAGAATTACTTGACGACGGTTTGCCGGAAGACCCTCTGGCCGAAGATTCCCACAGCCCGGTTCCGAGCATCGTTCATCGCTATCCGGATCGCGTGCTGTTTCTCACGACGAGCCAGTGCTCGATGTACTGCCGGTTCTGTACGAGGAAACGGAAAGTGGGCGACGCGTCGAAGATTAACATGAAGTACATTCAGGACGGCATCGATTATATTGCACGCACCCCGGGAATCCGCGACGTCATCCTCTCGGGCGGCGATCCTCTGATGCTCACCGATTTTCTGCTCGAGCGCATTTTAAAAAGCATCCGGGAGATCCCGCATGTCGAAATCATCCGGCTCGGTACCAAGATGCCCTGCGTGCTTCCCCAGCGCATCACCCCCAAGCTCTGCCGTATGATCCGCAAATACCATCCCGTCTATGTCAATACACACTTCAACCACCCGTGGGAATGCACCGCGGAGGCGAAGC
This sequence comes from Ignavibacteria bacterium, assembly GCA_005877655.1. Classification (GTDB taxonomy): domain Bacteria; phylum Bacteroidota; class Ignavibacteria; order UBA10030; family SZUA-254; genus VBOC01. Next base: position 1,295 of record VBOC01000031.1, on the reverse strand, counting down.
GCGCCTGTGAGATGCTGGCCGATGCAGGATGCCCCGTGGGAAACCAGGCGGTATTAATGAAGGGGGTCAACGACGACGCCGATGTCATGCTGGAGCTTGTCAGGAAGCTGCTCGCCATGCGCGTGCGTCCGTATTATCTCTACCAGGCGGATATCACTAAAGGAACGAATTACTTCCGTACGCCGGTGAGCAAAGGGCTCGATATCATGGATAAGCTCAGGGGGCATACCTCCGGTCTGGCGATTCCAAATTATGTGATCGACGCGCCGGGGGGCGGAGGGAAAATCCCCCTTCTTCCGCAATATGTCATCGGGAGAGCGGGAAAGAATATCATCCTGCGAAACTACAAGTACGAGATTTTTACCTACCCCGATCTCGAAGAAGAGCCTGCATGGCACACCCCGCCGATTGAGAAGCCCTTCAAGAGGAAGAACGGAAAGGGGAGAGGAAACGGCCACCCGGTCAAGGTGGAAGCAGCGAGCCGCTGATCCCGTAATGCGGGAGTTTGACACTCATCTTCAAGACCGCTATATTACTTCTCCGTAGCTGATCCGCCGGGGGTTCACCCCGGGCGAACGCTTAACTGCTTTTTCAATGCGAATTCCCCCTGACAAACTGGACGAAATCCGAAACGCGACCGACATTGTCGATCTCGTCGGGTCATTTGTCGCGCTCAAGAAGCGCGGGAAAAACTACCTAGGGATCTGCCCTTTCCATACCGAGAAGACCCCGTCGTTCAATGTCTCGTCCGACCGCCAGATGTACCACTGCTTCGGCTGCGGCGCCGGCGGCAACGCCTTTACCTTTGTCATGGAATACGAAAAGGTTTCATTTATCGAAGCCGTCCGGTTCCTTGCCGGGAAGGCCGGCATAACACTTCCTTCCGCCGACGAGGAAGGCGCCGGCGCCGTGCATGAACAGCTCTATGAGGTCTGCCGCACGGCGGCGCAGTTCTATCACAATGCTCTTTTGGGGGAAGGAAAGCTCGCTCTCGAATATCTGCGTCACCGCGGATTCAGCGACGATACGATCAGATTGTTCCAGCTCGGCTACGCGCCGAATTCCTGGGATGCGTTCCTGAAGCATTCGGCCGAAAAGAAATTCCCCGTTGAGACGCTCAAGCTGGCGGGGTTGATCCGCGGCCGCGAGGACGGCTCCTCCTATGATTATTTTCGGGGGAGGGCGATGTTTCCGATCATGTCGACGACCGGCCGGGTCGTAGGTTTCGGCGCGCGCAAACTGTTCGAAGAAGATCCTCTCGGCAAGTATATCAATTCGCCCGAAACGCCCGTCTA
>VBOC01000185.1:2737-12324 GCA_005877655.1 Ignavibacteria bacterium | reverse complement strand
CATCAGCCGGCCTTTGCCTTCCTTCACGGTCTTGATGTAAGCGGGCACGTTAGCCTTTGAGCCGATTTCGGATAACATAAGAAGCACAGCCTCGTTGGCCCCGCCGTGAAGCGGACCGTAAAGGGCCGCCGCCGCTGCGGCCGTTGCCGAGAACGGGTCGACGTGGGAGCTCCCGACATTACGCATCGCGCTCGTGCTGCAATTCTGCTCGTGATCCGCGTGGAGGATGAAGAGCACGTCGAGCGCATGCTCGAGGACCGGGTCGACTTTATATTTCAACTCGGTCATCCTGAAGAGCATGTTCAGGAAATTTCCGGGGTAGCTGAGGTCGTTATCGGGATAGACGTAGGGCCTTCCGACGCTGTGGCGGAAAACGAACGCGGCCAAGGTCGGCATTTTCGCCACGAGCCGGAATATCTGAAGCTTCCGCGACTGGGGATCCGAGATGTGCTTCGCGTCCGTATAAAAAGTGGAGAGAGCCGCGACGCTGCTGATCAACATGCCCATCGGGTGGGCGTCGTAATGGAAGCCGTCCACAAATTTCTTGATGTTTTCGTGAATGAGCGTGTGCATCTTGATGTCGTTCATCCACTTTTCGTACTGCGACTTTGTGGGAAGCTCGCCGTAGATCAGAAGGTACGCGACTTCGAGGTAGGTGCTCTTCTCGGCAAGCTGTTCGATCGGATACCCGCGGTACCGCAGGATGCCCTTGTCCCCGTCGATATAGGTGATCCTGCTCTTGCAGGCGGCGGTGTTCAGAAACGCCGGATCGTACGTCATCATCCCGAAATCGTCGTCTCTTATCTTTATTTGCCGGAGGTCGGTGGCGTGGATCGTGTCGTATTCGATCGGGATCACGTACTGCTTTCCGGTCCGGTCGTCCTTGATCGTGAGTGTGTTTCTGCCGTTCGTGGGCTGGGGGATTTGTGCCGTCTGGTCGAGCGATGAAGACGCGCCTGGTTTTGCCATTGCTGATTCTCCTGAAAAAAGCACGACAATTATCAGCAGGCAATGTACTAATTATTTTGGAGAATTGTTCGGGAAAACCGGTGCCGGGGCCCGGAGGAGAGGCCGCGGTGCCCGATGGCGCATGACCCAATCAACGTAATCCCATTCACGGCAATGTATTACACTATCCCAGTTGACTACCGATAGAAAAATGTATATATTCAATTTGAAAGGAATTACCCCATGGAAACATCCGTAGTAACAGTAAAGGGTCAAATCGTTGTCCCGGCAAGAATCAGGCGGAAACTGGGCATTAAGAAAGGCACGAAGGTCGCGATTATCGAGGACGAGCACGGCTTTTCCGTTCGCCTCCTCGGCAAGAAGTATTTTGAGGAATTCGCCGGAATCCTTCCGGTGAAGGGGAAGGCGACAAAGGCTCTCCTTGAAGAACGGCGGAAGGAGCGGGAGCGTGAAGACGATCGTTCTCGATAGCCAGCCCGTCATTGCATATTTTGAGAAAGCGGAGGGCTGGGAATCCGTGGCAGAGCTTCTTCACCAGGCAGGAGATGGAAAAATCGATCTCTCGATGTCCGTCGTCAACTGGGGAGAGGTATATTACGTCACCCTCAGAGAGTACGGCGAGGAGCACGCCGAGCGGGTGGAAAATGCACTGAAGAACATGCCTATTGAAATTGTAGATGCCGATATGGATTTGACCCAGATAGCTGCCCGGCTGAAAGCGAGAGGCGGGATTTCGTATGCTGATTGCTTCGCGGCAGCGCTTGCTGTCAAGAAGAAATGTGAAGTGGCGACGGGAGACAGGGAATTCAAGGCGGTTGCCGATGTGGCGGACATTCGATGGATAAAGTGAGGGCTTCAAGAGCCGCCACAAATCCCGCGCAACCTATCGCGTGTCGCGAGTTGTACGGGTGACGCGTCTAACGCCAACCCTGCAGGTTATCTCAGCAACAGCATCTTCTTAACGCTCGTAAACGTTTTACTCGGATTTGCCACGACTGTCGCTTCCAGCCGGTAGAAGTAGATGCCGGATGCGAACGATGAGGCGTTCCATCGGACTTGCTTGTAGCCGCTCTGTTCCGTTTGATTTTCAAGCGTCGCGACGACCTGGCCGAGTAAGTTATAGACCCTGAGAGATACGCGACTATCCGAGGGAAGTTGATATTCTATCGTGGTGGATGGATTGAACGGATTTGGATATGCCTCAGCGAGCGCGTACTCATTTGGCAGTGATTGTTTTCCTGCGGCGGATTCATTCGGCGGCGGAGGGGGAAGTTCGCTCGTCGGAACAATATGAATTTTATTTGTCACCGACGATGTCGAAGCCAGGACGATCCGTCCATTCTGATCCGTCTTCACCCAGTATCCCTCTCCCGGTCTGATACTGTCGGCGATTTGATAGGACCCTCGATATCCGAAGAACCTCGAAGTGACAATACCGCCGGGTATACTGGAAATGCTTCCCACTGAAACCGGCGAAGTTATCGAACCGACCAGATTCCATCCTTTCCTGACATCGATCGTATCCCGGTCGATGAACCCTCCGCCATAGGATTCCATCTGGCCGAGATCGTACTTTAACCAGTACCCCGGCCCGACCGTAAGTGAATCACGAATCTGGTACCCATTGTTATACGTGAATGCGCGTGAGACAGAGTTCGGATAGAGCCATTGTTTCGGGGTAGGATCCATCCAAACCGGAACTGACACCAGATTCCATCCCTCCTGAACGGTATCTGTAAAAAGCACGACGTTTGTGGCGTAGGTAATGAATTTGTACGGCGACCCGGCTGCGTTGTGGACGAACGTAATCGTGTCAAATCTATCGATGTACTCACGCGGCGGACTAAACGTCACATGGAACCATGTGCTGTCTCCGGGCGCGATTGTTGCACCCGTCAGGTCGGTAGATAGATCCGGCGTGCTTGTCGACACAGATGAGATATGAAGGGTGTCAGTCCCGGTATTCTTGAGCTTAACCGTGTCATTCCTGACCGTATGAGGAGGAGTATACCCATAATAGATATTCTCCGGCATTGCCACAAAGGTCGGAGCGCCGCCCGTTCCGCGAACGAAATATACCGTTGGCCCCGCCGACATGTTAGTGCTGATTAGCGCATACTCAATTTTTGCCCCCGGAGACGCCGGAGCAAATGTGATAAGAAATTTCTGACTTCCGAGATGGGGAATCGAGGCAGTTGCCGGAGACACGGAAAATTCGGTGTCGGTTGTGATCGACCCCGTAATCTCGAGCGTGGGCACGCCGGTATTCGTGACAACGATGGTGTCGGTGGCGTTTGTCCCAACCTCCACCTTGCCAAAGGTGGCTCGGGACGGCGCAACATTGAACGCAGGGCCATCCCACCGTGCCATATGGGAGGATGCTTTGCCTCCGGCGATTGTGAATGACCCGCCCGCGTACAGGCTATTTCCTCCGCTCCCATCGGGTATCAGGAGAAGCGCATAGACTGCCCCATTTGTCCCGCTACCAAGACCCGACCAGGTGGCGCCATTCCAGCGCGTGGCGCCGTTTCCCCCGGCATACAAATCGCTCCCACTTATAACCATCGGAGCTCCCCCGCCGTACATATACGACCAGGCGGCTCCATCCCAACGGTCGGTACCAGCTAATCCTCCCGCGTACAGATTACTTCCGCTAACTACGATGCTATGCACGATATATTCCGCACCGGTTCCAAGTGCAGACCAGCTTGATCCGTTCCATCGGGCAACATAATTTGCATTGAGTCCCCCCGACATCTTGAACGACCCGCCTGCGTACAGATCGCTCCCATTTACCGCGAGTGCAAGCACGGTGTCGTCCATTCCGCTGCCCATGGCAGACCAGCTCGATCCATCCCACTGGGCGATATAGTGCGCACTCACGCCTCCCGCTGTCGTAAAAAACCCTCCTGCATAGACGATACTCCCGCTCGCGGCAAGCGCATACACCGTGTTATTCAGCCCGGTGCCGAGTGCGTGCCAGCTCGAGCCATCCCAGCGGGCGACAGAGTTTGCAGTAACGCCACCAGCAGCCGTGAACTCCCCTCCGGCGTACAGGTTGCCCCCGCTCACGGCGAGCGCATTCACCGTGCCGTTCATCCCGGTTCCGAGAGAGGATCGAGTGGACCCATTCCAGCGGACGATGCGGTTGAGGCTTCCCATCCCCAAGCCTGCGACAAAGTCACCTCCGATGTACAGATCACTCCCCATGAGTGCAAAAGCGCGGACGGTGTTATCAAACCCGTTACCTCCTCCAAACCCAAACCAGGTTGTGCCATCCCATCGGGCTATGCGACCAGCGGCGGCATTCCCGGCAGACGTGAAATCTCCACCGGCGTACAGATTGCTACCGCTCACGGCAAGCGCATACACCGCGGGACGAAATACACCGCTGACACCATTGCCGAGGGCGTGCCAACTCGACCCATCCCACCGGGCGATTCCTCCTGCTGCTGCCCCTCCCGCCGTTCTGAAAACGCCCCCCGCGTAGAGATCCGTACCCACGACCAAAAGAGCCAGCGGAGTATTATCCATGCCGCTCCCGAGTGCCGACCAATTCGATCCATCCCATTTGGCAATGCGGATTGCGGCATTACCTCCCGCCGTGGTAAATACCCCTCCGGCGTAGACAGTACTCCCCGCGGCTGCAAGGGAAGTCACGGAGAAATTCATCCCAATTCCCTGGGCAGACCAGCTCGATCCATCCCAGGCCGCGATGTAATGTGCAACAACGCTACCCGCCGATGTGAAATCTCCTCCGGCATAGAGGCTGGTTCCGCTCACGGCCAGGGTGCGAACCTGATTGTTCATGCCGTTGCCGAGGGGGGACCAACTCGAACCGTTCCAGCGAGCGATGTAGTTCGCCGCGGCACCGCCCGCCACCGTGAAAGACCCTCCAGCATACAAATCGCTCCCGATTATGGCGAGACCTGAGACGCCGCTACTGAGCCCGCTTCCGAGAGGAGACCAGTTCGATCCATTCCAGGCCGCGATGTAATATGCAGCGACGCTACCCGCAGATCTGAAATCTCCTCCGGCATAGAGGTTGGTTCCACTCACGGCCAGGGCGCGAACCGTATTACTCATGCCATTGCCGAGAGGAGACCAACTCGAACCATCCCAGCGTGCGACGAAGTTCGCACTGACTTTCCCGACGGTGGTAAATGATCCACCGATATACAGATCGCTTCCGATAATCGCGATTGCGAGGACATACCCGTTGACCTGAGGAAAGGCAAAGCTGCTATCCCAGAACTCATCTCCCGCACCGGATTGGAGGACACCTCCGATTGGTTTGCCGCCGGAGGCAGCCTTGTAATCCCTCTCGAAGCGAGGTGTGCCGTCGATATCGGTCTTCATCTTCCAACCGGCCGGGTCGAGGGAGCCGGAAAAGCCAGGCGGAGTCTGGAGAGTGCCGTCTGGCTTGAGAAATTTCCCCAGCGAGGCGCCATGTTGCCGAGAAGGCTGAACCTGCTGAGAAAGAAGTGTGAAACACGCGAAGAATTGCAGCAGAACATGAAGAACGATCCATTTCATGATGAGATCCATTGATTTGAGAAGTTGGGCAATAAAGTTGAGCTCGAATTGGCCATTGATCGAAATAAGAACCCAACTCCGATGCGGTCTGCGAATGATGGTAAGAAATATAGGGAGCTTGAGAGGATTGCGCAATCACGCATTTGCGGGCACCATAGTCGACTCTTCGTCCCCTTTGTCCTCATTCTGATCCAGATTAGCGAATCTCCACTATGCGTTTCGTTTCCAGGCTCTTCATAATTCACGTTGCTCCCGATCCTCCCATGCGCCGTGTTCCCGACACCTACAGGGTCACGTGGATTCCGTACGGTCTTGACTCGGTTCAAACATATTTCATCCTCGAACTTTGGCATCATCACCTTCAACATCCCTGATGTGTGCGGCTTCCTCGGGTTTGAGGCCCAATCGGTCCGGTCATGACTTGAGATGCTCCTTGATTCTCTCCACGACCTGTTGCGCGCTCACGAGGCAAGCTCCCACCGAAATCCCGCCTTTATAATTGGCGCAGATAAACGCGCCGCGATAATTCTGCTCAAAGCGGTCGATCGATTCAAGAATCCGGTGGTACCCGAGGTTGTACTGAGGGATCGCCCGCTCCCATCGGGTGATCCGGGAGAAGAGCGGCTCGCCGACTATATTCAAAACCGGGCGTAGTTCGTCCATAACGGTGGCGCGGAGTTCCCAATCGTCGAGCTTGGCCCATTCCGGCTGGCGCGCGCCGCCGAGAAACGTCGTGAGGGCGGAGCAGCCTGCCGGGGCGCGTCCCGGGAAAAGAGCCGAGGACCAGATCGAGCCGAGACTCCTTCGGTGCTCGATCCCGGGCACGAGATAGCCGAAGCCGTCAAGCGGTCGCAAAAACTGGTCGGATCTGAACCCGCTGAACGCCACGGCAAGAGGAGGATAATAAATCGATTCAAGCGTCTTTGCCATTTCAGGATCGATGGGGCGGATGATGCCCGCAGCCGCGGGGGCGGGAGCGGCAAGGACCACCGCGGAAGCGTCAACCGTTCCCGGTTTTCCTTCGCTGCGGTAGGAAACCGTGTAGACCGGGAAACGTCCGGCCCGCATCGGGACGATGCGTTCCACCGGTGCGTTGAGCTGGAGCGACTCCCCGAGTGAAACCGCTATCGTCGCCGGAAGCGACTGCATCCCTTCGCGAAGGGAAAAAAGTTTCGCCTTCCGGCGAGCGAGCAGGCCTTTGAAAAGTCCGCCGTGCTTCGATTCCAGCGCGTACATTTTCGGGAAGGCGCTGCGCGCCGACAGTTTTTCCGGATCTCCGGCGTACACGCCGGACACAAACGGATTGACAGCATAGTCGAGCATCTCACTGCCGAGGCGGCGCCGGACAAAATCGGCGACCGATTCCTCCTCACCCGCCCTGCCGATGAACGGCTCCCGGAGCAGACGGAGCTTTCCCTTGGGCGACCAGAGCGGCGATAGGATGAACGAACGCGCATTCATCGGAATGGGAGTGAGTTTCCCGTTTTTCAATATGTACCTCCTCGCCGCCCCCGCCTGCGCATAGACCCGGCGGTCGAGGATGGACAGCTCGCCGAGAAGCTGTTCGATTAGAGGGGTCGTTTCCAGGGCGCTGTTCGGACCCAATTCGTAAAGCCATCCCTGTTCGCGCCTGCTCTTCATCGCACCGCCGGCTTCGGCCTCCTTCTCGAGGACAATAACTTCGATCCCCGCCTTCTTGAGCCAGTGGGCGGCGCACAAACCGGAAATGCCTGCGCCTGCAATGACGACGGGGAGAGCGCCGGCCTTTGATCGGCCGCCCGGATTTTCTGACATTTTATGGTCGGGCATTTTACTGCCGCTCATTTTTCAGAACCAGATCCGCGAGGCAGCCGATGAATTTCGGATTGTCGTTCAACGCGGGCATCATCTCGAACTGCGCGACGCCGAGCCGGACGGCTTCGAGGCGGGCTTCCATATCGATTTCATGCAGGGTCTCGATGTGCTCCGTGACGAAGGAGATCGGGATAACGAGAAAATGCCTTCGTCCCTCCGAGGCCAGCTCGCGCATCAAATCAAGCAGCGAGGGTTTCAGCCATTCGCCGGGCCCCACCCTGCTCTGATAACAAAGCCGGTTCGGCGATTGCCACCCGCCCGATTGGACGACGAGTGCCACCGTCTGCTCGATCTGTTGCTGATAGGGATCGCCGGCCCGGATGAGACTCCGGGGCACGCCGTGGGCACTGAAAATAAGGTCGATGTCACGCGGGTTGAATCCGGAAAACCTGCCGTACGCGCGGTTGATGGCATCGGCGAGCGCTTCAATATAGAGCGGATGATTATGATAGCTGCGGATCGTCTCCGTGGGGAGCGAGTTGTATCGAAGCCTCGCGCACTGGCGGTCCCATTCCCGCAGGCTCGAACCTGTCGTCGCCTTCGAGTAGTGCGGATAGAGTGGAAGAAGGATGATCTTTCCGAGGCGTTCGCCTTTCATGGCGGCGATGGCTTCTTCGGTGAGGGGATGCCAGTACCGCATGGCGACGTGCACCGACGAGGCAAGATGGCGGTCGAGCTCCGCCTGGAGCGCCCTGGCCTGTGCCATCGTGAGATCGACGATGGGCGACTTGCCGCCGATCTCACGGTAATGCCCGGCGGTTTTCTTTGAACGGCGGGATGCGATAACCCGCGCGAGCGGTTTCCGCGCCAGCACGGCTCCGGGGAAATTGATGATGTCGGGGTCGGAAAATAAATTATAGAGAAACGGCTCCACCGCCTCCATGGAATCGGGGCCCCCGAGCTGGAAGAGAACGACCCCGACTTTCTGCCCGGCCATCACGCCCATTCTCTCGGATGCCGAAGGACCAGCTCCAGCGCCTCCTCCCGCGAACCCGTATCGGGACGGTGATCATAGACCCAAGCTGCCTCGGGCGGCAGGGACATTAATATAGATTCCGTCCTTCCCCCCGTCTCAAGCCCGAAGAGAGTGCCGCGGTCGTACACAAGGTTGAACTCGGCATAGCGCCCGCGCCGGATGCATTGCCACGTTCGCTCGCGCTCACCCCACGGCTCATGCCTGCGCTGCTCGACGATCGGAAGATAAGACGCGGGGAAGTCGTTTCCAATATTCTGAACGAACAGGAAAAACTGTTCGGGGTCTTCGCGCCGGTAGTCGAAAAAAATCCCGCCTACGCCGCGCGTTTCGCCGCGGTGCTTAATGAAAAAATATTCATCGCACTCTTTCTTAAAGAGGGGATACCAGCCCGGGTTGTGCCGGTCGCATATGTTTTTAAGCCGGCCGTGATAGTGCCTGACGTCTTCCTCGAAAAGATAAGAGGGGGTGAGGTCCGTGCCGCCCCCGAACCATGCGAGAACCGGCTGGGGTTGGACGCCGAGCCGGGAAGCCATTGTCTCCGTCAGAGCCGCCCTGACGGATGAAAAAGCGACCCCTGCCTTTTCAATGATGGCGCCGCGCTCGAGAATGCAGGTGATCCCTCCGCCGCCCTCGGTATGGGACCAGGCGTCTTTTTTAAACTTCGCCTTGCCGTCAAGGGATTCGAATTGGGAGCAGAGTGATGCCTGGAGGGCTTTAAAGTATGCCTCCGCTCTATGACGGATCCCGGTTTGCGTTTCGACTTCGGGCTTCACGAGTGATTGAAGAAGCTCAATCTGCACCCGGGGAACCGTCACAATTGCCGGTGCGGCGCGGAATGGGTGAACTACTCACATCCCCTTCAGAATACGCTCGAGTTGCTCCGCATGAGCGGTTTCGTCGACGATGAGCTCCTCGAGTTTGACTTTCAGGCCGGCCTCTCCGGCCTCTTCGGCCTGCCGCGCTCGCTCGGTATAATTCTGAATGGCCTCCCGCTCGAGCTGGAGGTCGTATTTCAACATTGCCTTTACTTCCTTGGGCGACTTATGCTGCGAGGGTTGTGTGGTGGGCTTCCCTCCGAGTGCTGCGATTTTTTCCGCCAAAAAAATGGCGTGCTGCATTTCTCCCGTGATTTCGGGGGAGAGAAATTCCCGCAGCTCCTCGCCCTCCCAGCCCGTTGCCGTCGAGGTCTGGTACAGGTACAGGATGGAGGCGCCGAGTTCATCGGCCAGGTCGCGGTTCAGCGCTTCGATGA
>VBOC01000185.1:0-2703 GCA_005877655.1 Ignavibacteria bacterium | reverse complement strand
GATGTTTGACGGTTGCCCGGTGATTGTTGACGGTTAGTGGTAGCGCACACTTTCTTCATGAACCGCACGAATGAATTCCCGCGCGTGCTCGACGGGCGTATCGGGATGGATTCCGTGACCGAGATTAAAAATATGCCCCTCCCCCTTCCCGAATTTTTCGAGAATGTTTTTGACCTCCTCGCGAATGCGGCCGGGCGCCGAATACAGTATCGCGAGATCAAGATTCCCCTGGAGCGCGACCCGATCCCCGACAAGCTTCCGGGCACGTCCGATATCCGCGGTCCAGTCGAGGCCGACGACCTGGCATCCCGTGCCCGCGAGGGCATCGATCGAATGTCCGCAATCTTTACAAAACACAATAATTGGCGCTCCCCGCGCCCTGATCCCGCCGACGGCCTGCCCGATGTACCGGAGGGAAAATTCGCGGAAGGCGTCCCCCGTGAGGACTCCCCCCCACGTGTCAAAGATTTGAACTGCCTGAGCCCCTGCTTCTATTTGGGCGTTGAGATAGGCGCTGACGGCGGTGGAAAGTTTCCCGAGCAGGGCGTGAGCCAGAGACGGACAACTGTACAAAATTTCTTTGATAAAACGAAACGATGCCGAGCGGCCGCCCTCGACCATATACGCCGCGAGAGTAAAGGGAGACCCGGAAAAGCCGATCAGGGGCACCGACCCGTTGAGTTCGCGGCGGGTGATTCTCAAAGCCTCCATCACGAAATTCAGATGCACGGCCGGGTCGGGTTGAATCAAGCGGGCTATGTCCTGCGCCGAGCGCAGCGGGGCCGGGAAGCGCGGGCCCCCGCCTGACTCGTCGACGACGAGTTCCATGCCCATGGCTTCCGGAAGGACGAGGATATCCGAGAAGATGATTGCCGCGTCGACGCCGACGGTTTCGACGGGCTGGAGCGTCACCCGAGACGCAAGCTCCGGGGTCTTGCAAAGGCGCAGAAAATCGAATTTCTCACGCAATTCCCGGTATGCCGGGAGATATCGCCCTGCCTGCCTCATCATCCAGACGGGCGTGCGCGGGGTCGGCTGCCTCAGACATGCCCGGAGAAAAAGATCGTTACCCATCGGCCGGTTTGCGCGGCTGGGTCGAACCGGTCCGCCCCGAACCGGGAGCAAAATAACGGCAGATCGATTCGACGAGTGATTCGACCGAGGCTTGTTCGGCAAAGATGTCGACGGCCATCCGGGACTGCTTGATTGCATCGGCTGTCACCGGGCCGAGGGCCGCGATCCGCGTCAGGGGGCGGATTTGCTCGATCTCGTCGGCCGAAAAGAAAGAAGCAAAATTCCCGAATGTCGAGGGGCTGGTGAAGGTCACGACGTCGATTTCGCCCCGGAGCAACATCGTCCGCACGCGGTCGAAGCTTTCGGGGTCCGGCCGGACAGTCCGGTACACGATCACAGGATGCACGTGCGCCCGCCGCCTCCTGAAATTCTCCGCGAGAGTGTCGTCTCCCAGGTTGCCCCGCGGATGAAGATAACGCTTGCCCTTCAGGAACTCGTCTCCCACGGCCCGGGCGAGATCGAGCGCGCTGTATTTCTCGGGCACCGCCGTAACCGTAAGTCCGATCCGCTTCGTCGAGCGGCTTGTCTGCTCTCCCACGGCACAGATCAGCTTCGAACGCAAATCATCGGCCGTGAGGCCGTGGTGGACGCAGCGCCCGAAGAAGCATTTGACCCCGTTGGCGCTCGTGAAGATGATACCGTCGTAACTCGGCAGGGCGTCGATCTCAAGGTCGCACTCTTTCCATGAATCCGGGGGCCGGATCGCGATCGTGGGAAAGAGAATTGGAACGCCCCCGCGCCGCTCAATCCGGCGGGCAAGCTCGCCCGCCTGGTCGGCTGCGCGCGTGATGAGGATAGTCTGGCCTGCGAGGCGTATCAAGGCACTCTAGACCTCGGGCGCTTGTTGAAGGTTCGGATTGCGCATGGTCTCCAACAGCTCTTTTCCGCCGGTTTCCAGGATCGTCTTGCCGAGCCGTATCCCGAGAGCGACAGACTGGGAGGGAGGTCCATGTTCCTGCCCGCGGACGAGGGTTCGTCCGTCAAGGCTGCCGATAACGGCATCGAGGAAAAACACGTTCCGTTCGATTCTTCCGTAGACGCCGACCGGCACCTGGCAGCCCCCTTCAAGCACGCGCAGGAGGGCCCGCTCGCCGTCGGTTGCGATCCTTGAGGCTTCCGAGTTGAGAGGCTTTAGCAAATTCATGAAATCGCCGTCATGGTCCCGGACCTCGATCGCGAGCGCTCCCTGCCCGGCCGCAGGCAGGATTCGTTCCAATGAAACCGTCTCGGAGATCCTTTCCCCGGCCCCGAAGCGGACGACTCCCGCCTTCGCGAGGATGATCCCGTGCCAGTCCGACAGGTCGAGCTTCTCGAGGCGCGTGCCGAGGTTGCCGCGCAGGTCGACGATCCGCAGATCCGGTCGCCACCGGAGAAGCTGGCATCTTCTCCGCAGGCTCCCCGTCGCGATCGTCGCGCCGGCCGGCAGGTCGTCGATGCGCTTCGCCGGTTTCCCGGGATGGGCAATGAACACATCGCGGACGTCTTCGCGCCCGGTGACCGCCCCTACGGCAAGGCCCTCCGGGAGGATGGTCGGCAAATCTTTCAGACTATGGACGGCGAGATCGACCCGGCCATCAAGAAGCGCGCGATCGATCTCCTTTGTGAACAGTCCTTTCGACCCGATTTTTG
>VBOC01000184.1 GCA_005877655.1 Ignavibacteria bacterium | reverse complement strand
ATCGTGAGGCAGTCCCGCGTGGACCACTTCTCGGGAGGTTGCTGAACAACGTCCTCGAAGTCGTTCTTTCCAAAGTAAAAGCAGCCGCTAAGGACGAAGACGCCAAGCCAGGGTAACGCACCTCCCATTTTTTTAGAAGTCCCCATGTTAAGCGCAATAACCCCCGGCGGTCACGCCCGACCAGCACGGGTCTAAGATCAAGAGGGCTGCTTTTGCGAAGAGAGTAGATGAAGCGATTTCCGAATAGCTTTCTCGTCAACTAACCGATGCGTAACAAATTTATGCAACACACTGGATATAAGAGTCTGATATGGAATTCCTTCTTCCCGTGAAAGTTTCTTCAATTCGTTCAGGACGGTTTCGGAAATGCGGATGTTCACATTTTTCGTCTTCCTTATCCGATCCAAGACTCCTTCGATTTTCCGACGCTCTTTCTTCGTCACATGACGGTAGGAATCCGCATCCTTCTCAATCTCCCGTTCGTCTTTGTCAAGTCTTGCTTTCATCGGTCTTTTCTCCATACTTTCGGTTGAATTGTCGGCTCGGGAATACTGTCTTCAGAACGATATTGTCTTCACTATCTAATACAAAGGGTACAGCGTGAATATATCCGTGAATCGGGATCAGAAATATCCGTTGCTCAGACCGTTTCGGATGCCTAACAATAGCAACGTATTTTTTCTCCAAAATCATCGCCGCAACTTCTTCAAAAGAGACATTCCGTTCATGTTTGAGTCTTTCATTTTTCTCATCGTCCCAGATAATGTTCACAGACAGAATATATCACATAATATATACAATGTCAATTGTCAACAATGTGGCTGGGCCGCCTAGCATAGCGAATAACGACGCTGGATGAAGTCAGAGTTATGGAAGGCCTCGCTCAATCTTGTTGCTCACATAAATTGCGATTAAAGGTTCGCAAGAGTATTGCTTTGTTCGCTGAAACGGCGCAGGTCCTTAGTGTCCCTAGGCCTTGGATTTCCTCGGATGGAGTTTCTTCCACATAGCATCGACCAGCTCCTTCAACCCCTCGCCTGTCGCAGAAGAGATCGGAATCACCGGCACGCCCCGCCTGAATGAAACCTTCTTCAGTTGTCTTCTCAGCTCGTCATCCGCAAGATCCATTTTTGTGATGGCAACGATCTGGGGCTTCTTCGCAAGCTCCGGTCTGAAGGACCGGAGTTCCTCGAGCAACACTTCAAACTGATCCTTTGGGTGTTTGCTCGTGGATTCGATCAGGAACACAAGGACTCGTGTGCGCTCGATGTGCCGGAGGAACTGGATGCCGAGCCCTTTTCCCTGGTGGGCGCCTTTTAGAAGCCCCGGCATGTCCGCCACGACGAAACTCTGGTACTCTGCGTAGCGGACGAGGCCCAGATTAGGGACGAGCGTTGTGAACGGATAATCCGCGATCTTCGGTTTCGCCGCCGAGATTCGAGAGATGAGCGTGGACTTTCCCGCGTTTGGAAATCCCACGAGTCCGGCGTCGGCGAGCAGTTTGAGTTCAAGCTGTATCGTCTTCTCTTCCCCCGGAGTTCCTTTGGTGTGCAATTACGATTTCGTCATCATCATGGACCAGATCCGCGAGAAGCTCGCCCGAATCTGCAATCTTGATGGCTGTACCGACAGGGACTCTGAGGACCAGGTCGTTGCCGCTTTTGCCCGTTCTATTCGCGCCTCCGCCGCGGTCGCCATCCTCCGCCTCGTAGTTCCGCCGGTAACGAAAGTCCATCAGCGTCGTAAGCCGCTTGTCCGCCCGGATGATGATGCTTCCTCCGCGGCCCCCGTTGCCGCCATCCGGCCCCCCTTTCGGCATGAATTTCTCCCGCCGGAAACTGATGACCCCGTTCCCTCCGTCGCCGGCTTTCACGGTTATGGTCGCTTGATCGATGAATAGCAAGGGTTCAGCTTTCTAAAGGTTGAGGCCGCCCGAAGTCGCATCGCACGGTGAGGCACTTGCGAACGAAAAGCTCTGGAAGGCGATTGCCGCCCCTCGGGACTATTTCTTGGTTTGAAACTGCTGGGAGATCAGCTCGACGAACCGGGTTGCCTCCCAGGAATGAGGATCGACGCCATTCTTGTTGAAGTTCTCGTCGATGAAGTTCGAGGCATCCGCCCAGGATGACATTTTCCCGATCGTTTCGATGGCGGACCTGAACGACGGCTCATCCTGCCGGAAAATCTTCCTTATGAATCGCTGGCGGTCGCCCTCCTCGATCGCCGCAAGGATCTGCACCCCTTTCGACCGGTCGTGAACCTGACCGAAGGAGGGCATGATGAGGAGTTGTCCGCCGGGGCGTGAAGTTACTTCGAGGGGGCGCAACTTTGCTTCCGGAACGGGCGGCGGTTCGAACGCACCGGCATCGAAGGCGCCGGTCGTCCGGCGCACCTCTTCCAGCACCTCGCCGAGTTCGCGCAACGCGAAGTCCTGCTTGCCTTTGCTCGATTCCCCCTCCAGGCGCGACGCCACGCTGCTCAGACCCTTATCCTCGAAATACCTGATGAGCGCTTTCGTCGGAAGCGCCTTCGCCCCGGAGTTTTTCGGGAAGTCGAAGAAATCATACATCGGCAGCATGACCCGCGCGAGCTCATCGCCCGCCTTCCGGCGGATGTACTCCCCGTCCATTCGCCAGACGAGTTTTGAGAATTCCGCCTGCGTCAAGGTGCTGATGTTCTTCTCCTGGACGTAATGCGCAATGAGCGTCCTGAGATATTCATAGGGTCCGAAATACTTGAGGAGCCGTCCGAGCGTCGCGGAGGATATTTTTCGTTCGTCTTCAAACAACACGCTTGCCAGCGTCCATTGCGGCCGTATCAGAAAGTTCACGAGCATGTGAACGGCGTTGTCGAGCCGCACCTGGAACTCGTGCCGGGGGAACGAATAATTGAGCACGACGACTGAATTGATCTGGCTTTGAAGAGCCCGGACTTCGGGATGCTGGAAATTGAAACGGCTGTTCTTCTGGAATTGCCGCAGCTCCTCGGTAAGCATTGATTCCACGTCCGCGCGGAAAAATGTCTTGATCGGGTGGGGGATTTCGGCGGCAAGGATGTCCTTGACCGCGACGCTGTCGCCGGTCCCGGTGATCCGTTGGCTGGCTGTGTGGATGATCGTGTCTGTCTCTTGCTCTAGCATGTTCACTCCGAGTTTTTTTTGACCATTAGTTTCACTCGGTCGATTTCCTTCTTAGCCGCAGCTTTGAAGGTCGCGTCGATCCCGGGACGCTCGATGACCTGGTGATACATCCCGATTGCTTCGGTATATTTCGACATCTTTTCATACGATTGACCCGCCATGTAGAAGGAGGTCGCGGTCCAATTGACCTTTCCCTGCTTCGAGACCAGGTAGGGAACCTTCAGGAATTCGAGGATCGCCTGTTGGTAGTCTCCTTTATAGTAATACGCCTCCCCGATATTGTAGCGAAGCTCTGCAGGATCGCCTGGTCATAGTATCCGAGCTTTGTGGACAGTGTCCCGATCTTGATCTTCTTGTCGATCAGGCTCTCATCGTTCGGGTATCGCTCGATGAAATCGCGCGCGGTCTTCAGCGAGGCGTCGTAAAGCTTGGTGGATTCATACGCTTCGATCAGGTTGTTGAGAGCGTACGGGAGGATGTCGCCCGCCTTTTCGGGCGAGGCCGTGATTCTTTGATAATAGCGGATCGCATCCTCGAATCGCTCCGCGTTGAAGTGCATATTGCCGAGCGAGAGGAGTATCCGCGGAGTGACGTCGGATGCCGGGTACTTCGTCAGGATATTCTCATAACTTTTTGCCGCTTCGTCCAGCTTGTTTGTGACTTCCAGAATTTTGGCGACATAGTAGCGCCCCCACGGACCGAATCGCGTATCCTCATAATCGTCGCCCACCTTCTTGAAGAATTTCCGCGCGGTCGCATAGTCCTCCTTGCGGTAATAATAGAGTCCTCTCTCATACTCGAACTCTGCGCGGTTCGGATGGTCTTTTCCATAGGATTTCTCAAAAGCCTCTATGAGCTTACTGGCTTCGGGCACGTCGTTCATGCGAAGAGTCGCGAGGATGACCTTCGATTGATAGAGCTGCTTTGCGCCGGCGCTGTCTGAGGACTGGGCAAGCTGAGCGTACTGTTTTGCGGCCTCCGAGTACTGCTCGGTTTGATAAAGAAGATCAGCGATGTCACGCGACGCAGAGGCAGCCCCTCCGATTGCCGCTGCTTCCTTGAAGTATGATGACGCCGCCTGAGCTCTTCCCTGCAGCCGGGCGAGGATTCCGAGCGCATAGAAGGCCCGCCCGGCGAGATCGCCGGTCCGGTTCGTGTGGAGATACTGGCTGTAGTATTTCGCCGCCTTCTGGCGGTCCCCTTTTTTGTCGTACGCGCTTGCGAGGTAAAACAAGACTCCGTCATCCGTGGAATCGGGTAACACCGAAGAGTCCGCCTCACGAAGCCGGTCGGTATAATGGGCGATCGCCTCGGAAAAATCTCCGCCCTTGCCGGCTATGTCCATTTCGGGAATGAGCATCGATGCTCTGTCCGCGAACGACGTGTAAAAGAAATCCTGGGTGATCCGCTTCAAGAGCGGGAGGCATGCTGCAGCATCCTTTCTGCGCCAATGAAGGTCCGAGAGGTGCCAGAGTGCCTGGACTGTCGA
>VBOC01000030.1:5880-7885 GCA_005877655.1 Ignavibacteria bacterium | reverse complement strand
TTCGAGGCAGTATCCGTCGTCTGTTGGGGTGTTTGGAAAGTTGTCCCCCAATCCCATGTCGCCTGTTTACAGTCAGAGGCTCATGGACTAATGAGGGGTAGAAACTAAGAGAGAGGTTTCGGATATTCATGGCTGGATGTCACTTGAGAAAGGAGAAGGGAAGCCATGAATAGAGATTCATCATCTGTTGGTCAATCGAGTGAGGGTATCGTGCGGGAGATCAAGCGGAGGACGAGGAAGAAGTACACCACCGAGGAGAAGATCCGGATTGTGTTGGAGGGACTCAAAGGGGAGGCAAGCATTGCCGAGCTATGCCGTAAGGAAGGGATCAATCCGAATGTGTTTTACAAGTGGAGCAGGGATTTCATGGAGGCGGGGAAGAAGAGATTGCAGGGGGACACCGAGAGGGAGGCCAATAGCACGGAGGTGGTGGGGTTAAAGAAGGAGAATGATCAGCTGAAGGCCTTGGTGGCTGAGTTATCGTTGAAGAATCGGGTCTTAAAAAAAAGCTTGAGTGGTTTGGAGTCCGACTTGGAGGAAGCATGAGATACACTCAGGCAGAGAAAATGGAAGTGATCCGGATGGTGGAAGGATCGGACCGGCCGGTGAAGCGAACCCTGGAGGAGCTCGAGGTGAGTAAGAGCACCTTTTATGACTGGTACGGGAAGTATGAGGCCCGAGGCTATGACGGCCTGGCTACGAAGAAGCCTGAAGCGAGGCGGTTCTGGAACAAGATCCCGGATACGGAGAAAGAGCAGGTGGTAGTGATCGCTCTGGAGCGGCCAGAGGATTCACCGCGTCAGCTGGCCTGGCACATAACCGATAATTACGGCTATTTCATATCCGAATCAAGTGTTTACCGGATCCTCAAGCTCTACGACCTGATTCCCAGCCCGGGCTATATCGTCATGGCTGCCTCCGACTCGTTTAAGAACCCCACCAAGAGGGTTCACGAGCTGTGGCAGACCGACTTCACCTACCTGAAGGTCGTGGGGTGGGGCTGGTATTACCTGGGAAGCGTCCTCGATGACTACTCACGCTACGTCATAGCGTGGAAACTCTTCACCTCGATGTCGGCAGGGGATGTGAAAGAGCTTCTGGACGTGGCCGTAGCCAAGACGGGGGCGGACCGGGTGGCGGTGAGGCACAGACCGCGCCTGTTGTCGGATAACGGACCATGTTACCTGTCAACTGAACTGGAGAACTACCTCCACGAGCGAGGCATGGACCATACGCGCGGCGCTCCGTATCATCCGATGACTCAAGGGAAGATCGAACGCTTCCACCGGTCGATGAAGAACGAGGTGAAGCTTCAGCATTACTACATGCCGGGTGAACTGGAGGCAGAGATCGGACGCTTCATCTGTTACTACAACAACCACAGGTATCATGAGTCACTCGATAACGTCACGCCGGCCGACGTGTACTTCGGACGGCAGAAGGAGATCGTCACCCGCAGGGAGATACTCAAACAGCGGACACTGAAACGAAGAAGGAAGTTAAACCTGGCTCGGCCAGACAAACAACATCAATCAACCACACATGACAAAGGCTTGACTATCCGAAAAACCATCTCTTAATATCAAGCCCAAAGTGTCCGGAACTTTTTGACGACGTACAGCCGTACCGTTGGCCCTTATCCAGCATAATAATGAGTCGCTCCTTCAGCACTCCATCGATGTAGGCTTTCAGAGTAATCCCTTTCGCCTCTCGGAACCTTCGATCCAACAAGGATGTATCCATGTCAAAAATATAGCCGATTTGTTTTAGCCCGTAAGAATTGGAATTTGATAACTCCAAGAGACGAATGATGGAATCAATGAACCTTGTCTGAGATCGTCGTGATCGATGCGAGAAATCGACTCTTATGCGCCTTCGGCTTGATAGTTTCTTTCCATGTCTTGGCACTGAAGCATTTTCAAGAGGGTGAACGGAATGTCCAAAAAGGGAAGGCGGAAGACTGTTCATGAGAGGAGCTCCTTGTATCTTTTCCAGCAGCACTAGG
>VBOC01000030.1:3320-5853 GCA_005877655.1 Ignavibacteria bacterium | reverse complement strand
GCCTGCCACATTGCCTCGACTCGAAGAGATTAATTCTGGCTCTTGAATCGAGAAATAGGAGGGATGCCCAAGAACAGAACTGCGGATGTTATCGCAGGATGTCTGGGCTTCGCTCTTGCGGGGTGATGCAATCTAGAACATTCATTCGTAAAAGTCAACACTAATTCGCAATAAATAAAAAAAATTAACCCTTCCCGATTTCTCACGTGTTGTATGAGCAATCGAATCCGCCAAGCCGTATTGTGAGGTTGCCAATTCAGCCATGCTGTGAGTCTTCCCCAAGTAATAGTTACGGAAACATGCTATCATGATTGCACCTCGGCCTCAGTTCGTTAGGTTCAGGTCTACAATCCATAGTGGGTCCTCTTCGTCGGGAGCAAGACGCCTGGGTCCCCCCTGCGAGGATTAGCTGGCAAGGCTTTATGTCGTTGATTGGCGATAGCCACCCTGTGGAGTAGGTGTATCACGAGACAAATTACAGCAAGGTCAATACATCAATCGCACAGGAATTTACTGGGTGTGGGAGGTTCCTGTTAGCGAGGTTTCGAGCCTAAAGGGGGCAGCTCGCAGAATGTGATCCAGCTCGCAGTTTTATTGACTCTTCTGTTGAATATCCTTAAATTGTCGAAAAATCAGCAGACAGACGTTGACCGGCACACTAAACATTGCGGTATTAGCCTCGGGCAGAGGATCGAACCTAAAAGCGATTCTCGATGCCGTGAGGTCAGGGACGATCCGGCGGGCACGGGTATCTCTCGTTATCAGCAACAACCCGGATGCCGGCGCACTCCAGATAGCGCGGGTGAACGGCATCGCGTCGCTCCACCTTAGCCGCCAGCAATTCGAATCCGATGAGGCGTTCAACACCGCGCTCCTCTCCGCGCTGACCCGGCACGGCGTCAATTTCATAGCGCTTGCGGGGTACCTGAAGAAAATCCATTCTTCGATCATCCAGGCGTACAGAAACCGGATCATCAACGTCCACCCGGCGCTGCTCCCGGCTTTTGGAGGGCCCGGCATGTACGGCAAATTCGTTCATGAAGCCGTCATCAAAAGCGGAGCCGCGATCTCCGGCGCCACGGTTCACGTCGTGGACGAGCAGTACGATCACGGCGCGATCATCCTTCAGAAATCCGTCCCTGTCGCGCCCGATGACACGCCCGAAACACTCGCCGCAAGAGTCTCCGCCATCGAGCACGAGATCTATCCGGAGGCTATCCGCCGCTTCGCAGAAGGAAAGGTAAAGATCGAGGAGCAGCACGTCGAAATCGAAAGCCACGTATGAGGCTCATCCCGATCAAGCGTGCGATCATCAGCGTCGCCGATAAAAGCGGTGTGGCCGAATTCGCACGCCAATTAAGAGAGCGGGGCGTGGAAATCATCTCCACCGGCGGAACTTTGAAGTCCCTGCGGGAAGCCGCAGTCGAGGCACAATCGATTTCAGACGTGACGGGGTTCCCCGAGATTCTCGATGGCCGTGTAAAGACGCTCCATCCGAAGATCCACGCGGGGCTCCTTGCAGTCACGGAAAATCCGGCCCACCGCCAACAGCTTGCCGAATTCGACGTCACCCCGATCGATCTTGTTGTCGTCAATCTGTATCCGTTTGAGCGAACCGTCTCCCGGAACGGCGTATCGCTCGATCAGGCGCTCGAGCAAATTGACATCGGCGGGCCCACGATGCTCCGAGCCGCCGCTAAGAATTTCAAGTATAAGGCTGTCGTCGTCAACCCAGCCCGCTATGGGGATATCATAGCGGAAATGGATCGCTTCAAGGGTTCCGTGGGAGAAGAGATCCGCTTTGCCCTTGCCAGGGAGGTCTTTGAGCATACCGCGCGTTATGACGCAGTCATCGCCGGGTACCTCGGCCGCGTGAATGCAAACCCGGGTGAGGGGCGGCTTCCCGACGTGCTTTCACTGCTGCTCCCCAAGTCGGGCGACCTGCGCTACGGGGAGAATCCGCATCAAACGGCCGCCCTCTATGGCGATTTTGAGAAATACTTCGGGACGCTGCACGGCAAGGAGCTTTCGTTCAATAATATCGTCGACATTCAGGCGGCTGCAGAGGCGGTCGGAGAATTTTCGGAGCCGACGGTCGTCATCGTCAAGCATACCAACCCCTGCGGAGTCGGAACCGGGGAAACGCTCGCCGACGCCTACGGCAAGGCGTTCGCGACGGATACCAAGTCCGCTTTCGGGGGCATCGTCGCGGTGAACCGGCCGATGGACATGGCAGCCGCACTACTTATAGACAAGGTCTTCACCGAAGTTATCATCGCACCCGACTTCCCGGCGGAGGTGCTCGAATTTCTAAAGAAAAAGAAAGACCGGCGGTTGATCCGGCAGGCAGCTTCTCCCCGCCCTCACAATTCGCTGCTCATGAAGAGCGTTTCGGGCGGAGTTCTTGTGCAAACACCGGATGATCTGACGATTGATCCCGAAAAATTGAAGGTCGTGACAAAACGGCCCCCGTCGGCGGATGAAAACTCCGGCCTGATGTTTGCCTGGCGGGTCGCGAAACATGTGAAGTCGA
>VBOC01000030.1:0-3289 GCA_005877655.1 Ignavibacteria bacterium | reverse complement strand
GAAGGCGAAGGAAGCGGGCCTCGACCTGAAGAAGTCTGTTGTTGCATCCGATGCATTCTTTCCCTTTGCCGACGGGCTCCTCGAGGCTGTTAGAGCCGGGGCGACCGCGGTCATTCAACCCGGAGGTTCCATTCGCGATGAAGAGGTAATCAGGGCCGCAGACGAGAACGCTATTGCGATGGTGTTTACGGGAGTGAGACACTTCAAACACTAATGCACCCCCAAACAAACAAATCATCACGTTCATTCGGGCCGAGCATGAGCTTTCTCTCTCTATTTTCCGCGGATTTGGCGATCGACCTTGGAACCGCAAACACGCTCATCCACATGAAGGGCAAGGGAATTGTTCTCAACGAGACCTCAATCGTGGCGTTCGACCGGAACACAAAGAAAATCGTGGCAATCGGTAATGAAGCTCGTGAAATGCTCGGTCGCACCCACCGGGACATCCGGACCATCCGGCCGATGAAGGACGGGGTGATCGCCGACTTCGAGATCGCGGAAGGTATGCTGCGGGAATTCATCAAAAAGATTCACTCGAACTGGCTGCCGAGCCGGCGAATCGTGGTCTGCGTGCCGAGCGGCGTGACCGAGGTCGAGAAGCGCGCAGTTCGCGACTCCGCCGAGCACGCGGGCGCGAAGGAAGTCCACCTCATCGCCGAGCCGATGGCCGCCGCGATCGGGATCGGGCTCGACGTGGATGCGCCGGCAGGAAATATGATCGTTGATATCGGGGGCGGCACGACCGAGATCGCCGTCATCGCGCTCTCCGGCATCGTGAACGAAGAATCGATCCGCATCGCAGGCGACGAGATGAATAACGCCATCATCCAGTTCTTCAAGAAGAACCACAACATCCTGATCGGCGAGCGCACGGCCGAGGCGATCAAGTGCGAGGTCGGATCTGCGATGCCCCTGAAAGAGGAGATTACCATCCAGGTCAAAGGACGAGATCTCGTGAACGGCATTCCGAAAACGACCGAGGCAAGCTCTGTCGAGATCCGGGAGTCGCTCAACGAGCCCGTTCAGCAGATTGTCGATGCCGTGAAGCTCACGCTCGAACGAACGCCCCCCGAGCTCTCGGCCGATATCCTCGACCGCGGAATCATGCTCTCGGGCGGGGGCGCGCTTCTGAAACAGCTCGACGAACGCCTGCGGCTCGAGACAAGCCTCCCCGTCTATGTCGCGGAAGATCCCCTGACTGCGGTCGTCCGCGGCACGGGCAAAGTGCTTGAGCACCTTAACCACTATTCAAAGGTCTTGCTCAAGAGCAGGAGATACTGAGCGGATGCATCGCTTTCTCGGTCTCCTTGGATTATTCAAGGAATACCTCGTTCTCACCTTTCTGATCGTCATCTCCCTCGTTCTTCTCAGTCTCAACGACAACAACCAGGTCAGGGCAATCCGCTCCACGGCGGTGGGATTTGTCGGTTTCATGCAGAACGCGCTGGCAATCATTCCGAACGTGGTCGAGCTCAAGAAAGAAAACGAGGTGCTGAGGCAACTGAACGTTAACCTCTCGAACGAGGTGAGCCTCCTGAGGGAGGCCCGGCTCGAGAATCTCAGGATGCGCGAGATGGCCGGACTGAAGGAACACAGTACCTTCAAGCTCACGGCGGGAAATGTCATCGGGAAGAGTTTGCTCCTCCTGCGCAACACGATCACGCTCGACATCGGGGAGCGCGACGGGATCAAGGCGGATATGCCGGTGATCTCCGAGACCGGTCTCGTCGGGAAGGTCATCGCGACCAGCGACCATTATTCGATCGCGCAGCTCATGCAGAATAAGGACTTTCGGGCGAGCGCCAAGATCCAGCGGACGAGGGTCGACGGAATCATCGCCTGGGGCGGGGGTGACGTTCTTCGCCTCAAGAATGTTTCCAAGACAGAGGATGTCAGGCCCGGCGACATCGTGATCACCTCGGAATACAGCAGCGTGTTTCCGAGAGAAATCAAGATCGGCCTCGTCTCCAAAATCGAAGAGAAGCCGGGCAGTCTTTTTAAAGAGGTTGAAGTGACTCCGAGCGTGGATTTCGCATCGCTCGAGCAGGTTTTTGTCGTCACCTCCGCGCCGGATCCGGAGCGGACCGAAATCGAGAAGAAGGCGGCTCGAACCAAATGATCGCGCGCTATTTTACCTACGCCCTTATCTCGCTGATCCTGGTGGCCGTTCAAACCAAGCTGATGCGGTTGTTGACCGTGGAAGGGATCACGCCCGACATTCTCACGATCTGGGTTGTCTTCCTTGCGCTGAGAGAGGGGCAATTGCCCGCCTCCGTTTGGGGGTTTTGCATCGGCTTACTGTTCGATCTCGCAACGGGGAATTTCCTCGGCCTCTCCGCGCTCTCGAAAACAATCTGCGGATTCTTTGCCGGCTATTTCTATAGTGAGACCAAGATGATGCTGACGCTGGCGAGCTACCGCTTTCTCATGGTCGTCCTGTTCGCCTCGGTGATCCAAAATACCGTCTATTTTATCATCTATTCACAGGGGAGCGAGATCGGGTTGCTCCGCGCCATCTTCCAGGTCGGTCTCGCAACCGCCTTTTACACGACAACCTGGACCCTCCTTCCGATGTTCGCGTTTACGCGCAGGTCGACGAGGTAATATGGAAACTTCGGAATCATCTTCCCGGAGGACGATTTTTTCCCTTCTCGTCGGGCTCCTTTTTGTGTTCCTGCTCGCGCGTCTGGTTCAACTGCAATTCCTTTACCAGGATGTCTACGGTAAGAAGTCGGAGGAGAACAGCATCCGCCCGATTGCGCATGATCCGATCCGCGGGTATGTGTTCGACCGAAACGGCCGCCTTCTCGTCGATAATCGTCCGTCGTATACCGTCACGGTCACGCCGGCGGAATTTCACTCCTCGTCGATCCCCCTGCTCTCGCGCATCCTGAGCGTGGATTCCGAGTTGATCCTCGAGCGCGTCAATAAGGGAAAGGTGTACAACCGTTTCTCACCCGTGAAGGTCAGGCGCGACATCGACTTTCAGACGCTGGCGGCGATTGAGGAGAACCGCGACAAACTTCCCGGCGTCGATTACCAGATCGAGTCCAAGCGCTTCTATCCCACGAAGGCGAAGGCAACGCACCTGTTCGGCTACACCAAGGAGATTTCCGACCAACAGCTTGCCGCCAAGGGCGACGAGTATCGCCCGGGCGATGTGATCGGCGCGACCGGCCTGGAGGCAGCGTACGACAGCTACCTGCGCGGGCAAAAAGGGTACGAATTCATCACGGTCAATGCCAAGGGGCAGATGCTCGGGGCGTACAACGATGGGAGAAACGAT
>VBOC01000029.1:4419-7732 GCA_005877655.1 Ignavibacteria bacterium | reverse complement strand
CATTCCGAATCGCAAATTTGACCAAGGCAACCAGGTCTTCGAGCTGCAGCTTTTCCATCAGTCGGGAGCGATACGTCTCGTCCGTCCTTGGCGACAGATGCATCAGCTCCTCGACCTCTGCATTCGAGTTGCCTTCGGTGATCAACCGTATGATTGAGCGCTCGTTGGATGTGAGCGATTCGATCGCTTGGCGTTCAGCGATGAGTCGTTGGTTCTGAGGAATGGTTCTCTCGGCCGCACCTTCGCCAGGCGGCGACTTTCCTGCGGCGCCCCTCTGAGTT
Organism: Ignavibacteria bacterium; assembly: GCA_005877655.1. Lineage (GTDB taxonomy): Bacteria > Bacteroidota > Ignavibacteria > UBA10030 > SZUA-254 > VBOC01. Next base: position 7,451 of record VBOC01000029.1, on the reverse strand, counting down.
GTGGCCACGACCTCGTCGCCTGTCAAACGTTCGTGCCCATGGCCGGTCGCCGTCTTGAGCAACCCACCGATGCGTTGCGCCTCAGCCGCAAAGAAGGCCTGGTTCCGCCGCAGCGTATCTTCGGCCTGCTTCAGCTCCTCGATATCGGTACTCGTTCCGTACCACTTGACGATGTTTCCCTGCTCATCGCGAAGCGGCACCGTGCGGATCAGGAACCAGCGGTATTGCCCGTCAGCGCGGCGCAAACGCATTTCATCTTCGTACGGCTCCCCAGCCGTCATCGCTGCGTGCCATTTCTCCAAGATCCTTGGAGTGTCGTCGGGATGAATCGCGCTCGTTGGCGCTTCAATATATTCCTCCATGGAGACGCCTGCATAGTTCAACCAACGCTGGTTCAGGAAATCGACGGTGCCGTCAGGCAGAACGCTCCAGGCCATCGCCGGAATTGTGTCGATGACAAGGCGAAGGCGGTCCTCGCTCTTGCGAAGTGCATCTTCGCTGCGCTTCGCTTCGATCGCCACGCGCGCCAGCTGCACCGCCATGTCGATCAGTTGAATATGCTGCGGGGACGGTAGACGCGGTTTGCTGTAATACATAGCAAAGGTTCCCAGGACCGCGTTATCGTCCGATAAATTCGGCGTGGACCAGATCGCGCGCAGGCCGTTGCGGACCGCGATGTGGTCGGCGTCTTTCCAGAGCGGGTCGTTTCTAGTGTCTCGCGTATAAACCGGCTCGCGGCGAAAAGCGGCGGTGCCGCACGAACCCATGTTGGGCGCAATTCGCAGGAACGGTCCGATGTTCCGCTTGTAGTCTTCCGGAATGTTCGGGGCTGCGACAAAATGGAGCCTCTGACCATCGGAATCCGTCAGCAACACGGCACAGCGCATGTCTCGAGTCTGATCCTCGATCAGCTGGACCAGCGTCTCGAAGATTTCGGCAAGTGAGGCCCTATTCGCAACACGTTCGAGGACCCGGCGCTGGCATTCCAGAAGCTCAGACCAGGCCTGTGGCTCGATGGAATTTTGCGTCACTTGCGAGTTCCTGGTCGAGCATCGATCCCGTTGCGCGCGAGCAGCAGCGCGCCGACGGCCTTGGTCCGACGTGCGGCATCAAGATCGCCCGCATAGGCCGCGACGATCGATCCCATCATCAGGATCTGCCACTGCTTCGCGAATTCTTCGCGATCGGGCACTTGCGCTTCCACGGCTAAGCCCCTTATGAACAACCGAATGGTATCGATGTGCCGCTGCGATGCCTTCCGAAGCGGATGCCCGCTTTCCGCATGCTCAAGAAGCACCTTGATGAACGAACAGGCCTCGAAATCCGGGCGGCGAAACCACTCGTCGAAGACATCGAAAATCGCGAGTAGCTTCTGCGCGGGCGTTACGGCAGCGCGCTCGATGCCTCCCTGGAGCCAGGATCGGGTCCACAGCTCCTCTCGTCGGCGAAGGAAGGCAAGAACAAGCTCATTCTTGGACGGGTAGTACTTGTACAGCGTTCTCTTCGCGACGCCGGCTCGTGCCGCGAGCGTGTCAACGCCAACCGCACGAACACCGTACTGGGAAAACAGCTCGTAGGCGGCCCGGTCTATTTGCTCTCGCGCATTGGCAGGCTTGCGGCTCGACTGACGTACGCCCATGCCCGGTAGACAGATCTGTCTACTAGTAGTTCAAGTTCCTACTCGTCGAGGCCAAGATCACCATACCGGGGTGTGATTACCGGCAGTAGAGGCGCAATCCCTCTGCCTGCATGGGACACCACATGGGCGAATTGGGAACGTAACGTATGCACTTGATTTATAACGTGCTACGGTGGACCTCGTCTGAGCCAGCGGAACTCGCGCCACCGCCGGGCCCGGGCCAAGGGAACCTGAGCCGCCGATAGGCGTGGTCGGCTCCTGCCTCGCAGTGGCGGCCGGCACCCCGCCCGCGACGTAAACGTCGATGACGCCCTTCTATCCGCGAGCCTGTGTGCCGCCGGAATCGGCGAGTTCGATTTCGTTTTCCTGGCACCACGCACGCAGCGCTGTGCTCGTTTCGGCTTGCTCGAACTCGTACCACTGCTGGAGCACACCTCGATCGGCGAGAAGGATCTTCAGGCGGCTGTAGGCGCCCTTGCGCCTGAAGAACGCGCTGACCTCCTCGGCATCTGCCGGCAGTCGCTCCCGTACGAACTGCTCGACGAGCCGAAGGCCGAGGTCCAATTCGTTCTTACCTGGAACGGCCAAGTACCTGTCGGACTCTTCGAGGTCATCCGGGAGTTCCTCCTCGAGTTCCAGCTCATCCGACACGAGATAGATTTTCCCGGTTATCAGATCGACATATGCTCGATTGTCGAAGGGGCCGGCGACGCTGACGAACTCGAATGCGTCCATCAAGTCGGAGAATTTGACGGCGACAGTCACGGTTCGCCCCCGGTTTGATGCATGCGACCTGGAAGGCGATCCGGATGATACGGCCGCTGGCGCGGGTGCACAGCTTGTGGAATTCTACGTCCGCGAAGACCAGCTCGAGCCGCTGCCGGACGCGCCGCCCGGTTTTCGGGTACTTCATAGTGACCTTGGCGACGGCGTCGAGCAGCTCGGGCGCCTCGATCCACGCAGGTCGAGAACAACGGCGATCGCTGTAAGGAACGCCCTTCCCGCGAGAAACAAGGCTGGCCGAGGAATCTCGAGCAGCTTCAAACCCAGGCGCATGACGGCGTCATCGAGCTCCTCCAGGCGCTCGAACGCCAAGGAAAGCTCCGCGTAGACGATCGCATTGATGCCCAACTCATGGATCTTGGAATGCGCGCGCAGCTGCGCGACGGACCATTCGGCCCACTGCGGGTCACTAGACGAGTATTCGGAGCGATGTTATGGACGACCGGCAGCTACCTTTCCACGTAAAATAACCGAACCGTCGCGCTACTTGACAAGACCCTACTGGAGAATCCTGCAAACAAAGCTCAATTTGAAAAGCCCTTCCGTCCTTTAAGGACTTCTTGGAAATGAGTATGGAGCAACTGCGTCACTGGGTTTCGATCTATCAACG
>VBOC01000029.1:3462-4310 GCA_005877655.1 Ignavibacteria bacterium | reverse complement strand
GAACAGCATATGTGTGGCTACCGCTTTCGAGGTCAGGATTGCGAGACTAAGCAGCTGCCGTACAGCAGTTGTCCCGCTTGGATCACGCCCCGTTGAAACTGTACGCGATGGGCTGCGCGTTCTGGATGCGGGAGCCGGGAGCGGATGATGAATGAATGGCCACCCTACGTCGGCGTGGTAACTGGCATCGTCGGGATGATCACGGGTGTAACAGGCGCTTGCCTCGGGTATCTCGGTTATCGACGATCAGGTCGAGTGAAAGCGCTCGATCTTCGGCTTGAACTTCGCAAAGCGGAAACCGCAACGCGGGCAGTCCTCGAACAGCTTCCGGCGCTCATCAATCGAGCGCAAGCGTCAAGGACTTCCGCTCACGTCTCGGGCGGTAGCTTTGGATCAAGCAATCAAGCTGCATGGGTACAGGAGTGCGAAAAGGTTCGGGCGGACGTTGACGGCTTGTTGAAAGAGCTACCCGCTACAGGTGACGACTACCGGACTCTATCGCCGGAAGAACTGGAGTCGAGGCTCGTCGCAATCGATGTGCTACAGGCCAAAGCTTCGCGCATACGCGATAAGTGCCACGGTACGATAGTTGCTGATGAGAAGTGGCGCGAGAGCCTACAGGCCACGCAGTACCGATAGTGTGAACAGCAGCGCACCTCCTTCCCCACGAACTTGGTCACGGGGGTTGCTACGAGGCAATCCAGCACATCGGCAACGGCGTCCGCATCGATTTCGATGAGGCCGCGCTCGCCCAGTTCGCGGACCCAGAACGCGACCGAGTAGGTGCGCGTAGTGTCGCGACCAGCAAAGTTTGCCATGTAGACGTCTGCGAGAGTCCGCAGCGTCAG
>VBOC01000029.1:0-3374 GCA_005877655.1 Ignavibacteria bacterium | reverse complement strand
TTCGCTCACGTTTTCGGCTCCGAACAAGCGATGGTCTAGACCATCGCATTTCAGAAACCACGAAATGCCCAGACCTTCGCATTCGTGGACCCTGTTCGGCGCCGAGAAAGCGCTGCTACATCAAGGACTTTGGTGGAGACGAAGGGGATCGAACGCTCGACCTTCGCATTGCGAACGCGACGCTCTCCCAGCTGAGCTACGTCCCCACGCCTGCCATTTTACCGAGCGCAATGGGCGGCGTCCAAGGGCGCCGTGCAGCGGATAAACTGCGCAGCCTTCGCCCACGGGGAGACAGGAGGAGGCGATGAAATACACAGCGGAATTCTGCGAGCGCGAGTACAACGTGCGCGCGCTCCTGCCGGAGTACCCGGCGATCTTTTCGCGCTGGGCTGCGCAGGGCGCGGCGACGCGCCGCCTCCATGCCTGCCTGCTCGACATCGCCTACGGCGACGAGCCGGCTGAGCGGCTCGACATCTTTCCGGCGCGCGAAGAGTCCTCGCCCCTGCTCGTCTTCATCCACGGTGGGTACTGGCGGGCGCTGGACAAGTCGGACTTCTCCTGGATAGCGCCCAGCTTCGTGAAGCACGGCGTCACCGTCGCGCTGGTGAACTACGGCCTGGCGCCGCGCACGCCGTTGGAGGACATCGTGCGGCAGACGCTCGCAGCCATCGCCTGGCTGTACCGCAAAGCCGAGCGCTACGGGATCGACCGCGACCGGATCAGCCTGTGCGGCCATTCGGCCGGCGGCCATCTGGCCGCGCTGTCGATGGCGGCACTGTGGAGCGTTTACGCAGACGACTTGCCGGCCGACCTGGTCAAGGGCGTACTGGCGATCAGCGGCCTGTACGACCTCGAACCGCTGGTGCACGCACCGTTTCTGAACGTGGATCTGAAACTGGACCGCGAGCGGGCCAAGCGCCTGTCTCCGGTGCATTACCCTCCCCGCCCCGGCGTGCGTTTGATCACCGCGGCCGGCGGCTCCGAATCCAGCGAATTCGCGCGCCAGACCGCGCTGATCGCCCAGCGTTGGCGCTCGAACCGGGTGCGCGACGTCCCGATGCCGGGCTGCAATCACTTCGAGGTCATCGATGCCCTGCCGGACCCGGCAAGCCCGCTGTTCGATGCGGCGCTCGATCTGATCCGCAAATGAGTGCGCAGCGGGCGGCCGGCCGCCTCAGACCGGGATGCCGAGCGCGCGCGCCCGCGCCTGCACCAGCGCGTGCAGCACGCGGGCCGACGGCACCGGCACGCGGGTCAGTTCCGCCAGCTCGATCACGACACCGACGATGGCCGCCAGCTCGAGTGGACGCCGCTGCTCCAGGTCCTGCAGCATCGAGATGCGAGCTGCTCCCAGCTGCCGCGCCACCTCGATCCGCTGGTCGACCGTGATGCCGATCTCCACGTCGAGCCGCCCCGCGACCTCGATGCCTTCCCGCAGCACTTCGCGGATCACGTCCAGCACCTCGGCGTCGTTGCAGATCTGGTCCATCCGGTAGCCGGTCAAGGCCGCCACCGGGTTGAAGCTGAGGTTCCCGATCAGTTTGGTCCAGATATCGCGGCGAATCCGCCCGGAAGCCTCGCAATCGAAATCGGCCGCCTGGAGCGCGGCCTGGATCCGGCGCAGCCGAGGGGAATCGGAGCCGTCCGGCTCGCCGACGATCAGGCGACGCCCGGCCGTATGTTGAACGCGCCCCGGTTGCACCACCTCGGCGGCCAGGTGCACCACGCATCCGATCACGCGCGCGCAATCCAGCGCGGCATCCATCGTTCCGCCCGGATCGAGCGACCGCAACCGCATGCCTTCGTACGGCCCCCCGGACCGATAGAAGTACCACCACGGCAGACCGTTGAGTGCCGGCAGCACGACGGTTCCGGAGTCGACCAGCGGAGCCAGCCGCGGCAGCATGGCGGGTACCGAATACGCCTTCAACGCGATCTCCACGCCGTCTTGCGGCCCGAAGTCGGACGGCTCGGCACTGGCGGGCAATCGATAGGTGCCGGAGCGGGAGCCGACCCGGTCGACGAACGCCTGCAGCCGACAGCTTGGCGCCGATCGTGGCGCCGATCGAGCCAGCGCCTACCACGCAGACTTTCACGACGCCGGCACGCTATCGAAACGCCTGCTCGACCCGTCTTCTGTCCCAGCCAGGAGCAGCCATCTCGATGAACGCATAGACGAATCCCCGCAAGTAAGCGCCCTGTTTGACGGCAAGCCGGGTCGTATTGCGGCCGAACAGGTGTCCTCCGCATTTGACGGCGACCAGGCCCTCCGAATGATTCTGCGTGGCCAGGTCCGCGACGATCCCCACCCCCATGCCCGCCAGCACGTAGGTCTTGATCACGTCGGCGTCGATCGCTTCCAGCACGATCGAGGGCTCGATGCCGGCCGCGCCGAAGGCCGCGTCGATCCGGCTGCGGCCCGAGAAGTGCGATTCGTACGTGATGATGGGGTATTTGGCGAGCGCCCGCAACGTGAGCCGATCCGGATGCCGCGCGAAGCGCTCCAGCGGGTGCGGCGGCTTGACCACCACGACATGCTCCCACTCGAAAACGGGAATCGATTTCAATCCGCTGGCCGGCCGCCAGCATGGCGGCGATCTGCGGCGGGTTTCCCTGCAACAGCTTGACCCGGACCTGAGGAAACTTTTCGGCGAAGCTCTGAACGACCGGCGGCAGCACATAGCGTGCCTGGGTGTGGGTCGTGGCCAGGCGCAGCGTGCCCTCCGGGCTGCCCGCATAGTCGCGCGCCAGCTTCTTCAGATTGTCGATCTCGGTCATGATCCGCTCGGCCGCATCCAGCACCTGCTGCCCCGGCGGGGTCAGGCCCAGGATGCGCTTGCCGTGTCGCGCGAAGATCGACAGGCCCAGTTCCTCTTCCAGCTCGATGATGGCCTTGGACACGCCGGGCTGCGATGTGTGCAGGGCCTTGGCCGCCGCCGTCAGGTTCAGCTTCTGACGGGCGGCCTCGCGCAAGTATCGGAATTGCTGCAGATTCACGGCCGCGAGTATATAGAGAGGCCGCTCCCGGGCCACGAAGCATTCCTTCGGAGAGGCCACTGCCCGCGCGAAGCGTTTCTATAATGCGAGCTTGCAATCAGGGATCTGTCGATGAAGCTCGACCACGCGGCAACACTGCTGGACGAACAGGCGATCTGCCTGGACGTGCTGCTCGAAAAGTATGCGAAGGCGGACGAGAAGACCGCGGACGACGTGCGTCGCCGGGTGGCCCGCGGCCTGGCCGCGGTCGAGAGGCCGGAGCTGCGCGAGCACTGGGAGCAGCGCTTCTTCGAGGCGATGGTGGCCGGCTTCATTCCGGGCGCCCGCGTCAATTCGGCGGCCGGCATCGACATCTCGGCCACGCTGATCAACTGTTT
>VBOC01000182.1 GCA_005877655.1 Ignavibacteria bacterium | reverse complement strand
CGTGATGTTTGTTGAGCTTACATCGGAGGTCGAGTGAGACCAGGCGAAGTTTGAGGGCATGATGATTCGCATGTCCGTCACCGTGAACGCCGTGTCGCGATGATAAGTGATCGTCATCGAGTACGTAAGTCCGTGCTTCATCGTATCAGGCTTCACGATCGCAAAACCGGAGCCATCGGCATGGGCCCGGAGGGAGTTGATCCATGCCGAATTGTTCGTGCTGTTGCCGAGTCCCTGTGTGGCAATCGTGTTTTGAAGCCAGTTTGAGGTCGACGTCAGAAGCGTCGTGTCGTTCTGCTGGAAGGCCATGCTCGTATTTGACGTCGAACTTCCGGAGAAGTGCACCTTCGGCGCGGGGAGGCTGCTGGCATTGTTTGTTCCCCATGAAACGCCAAATATGTGGGTCGTGGATGGGTCGCGGATCTGAATCGCGTCACTCGATCCCGAGAACAGGAACGGCGTACCTGAGAAATACGTGGCGTTAGTCCCTTTAATAATCAGGAGACGATCTGAAGGATCTGTGTCCTCTGTTGTGACGAATCCCGACTGCCCAACAACGATGATCGTACCTTTCCGAAGTGCGCTCCAAAGGGATGTGCTTGCGAAGGTGAGAGTATTGCTGCTCGCTCCCGTGGAGGTGAAATCGTGTAATGTCCAGTTCCGAATGTCCAGGCTGTCTTGAACGACAAGCAACTCAACCCATTCGTCCGTCGTCAAGCTTGAGTTGTACACCTCGTTGACAATGATCGCCTGTGCACGAAGGGGTTGTGAGTCGAGAGCGAACCAAAACAACGTGGAGAGAAGAGCGAAATAAAGCCACCGCAGGGAGTAGCCGTGGGGCATAAGAACTATTTAAGTAAATTCATGATGGCGCGCGATGAGCTGGTTATTTGTCCTCGGGACCAACTGGTAGTATGAATGTCGCGGACAAATGGCCTTATTTCAAAAGAACCATCTTTTTCAACTCCTGGTGCATCTGGGCGCCCGTCACTGGATCTTCCACCGTCACGCGGTAGAAGTAGGCCCCGGAAGCCAGTCTGTTTCCGTTCACGTCGACTTCCTGGGTTCCGTCTTCCATCTGCTCGCGGTTGAGCACCGTTGAGACCTCCTGACCGAGGGTGTTGAATACTTTGAGCGTGACGAGGCCCGGTTGGGAAAGCTCAAATCGGATCGTGGTAGTAGGATTGAACGGATTCGGATAATTTTGATCCAGAACAAATTCATCGGGCTCCGCCTGGAACGCAGCCCGATCGCGGGCTTTCTGATCCAACGGCTTGGGTGGTTTCTTGGGAGAAGAGAGATAGGGATATTGATACACCGGCGCGACGCCCGTGAGGATCAGTTTGTCGGCGGAAACAAAGGAAATCGTATCCGAAGCATTGATCGTGCCCCGGAATGCTTCATTGATTTTCCGGATGACCGAGTCGATGAGGTGGTAATCCCAGTCCCTTCCCCGGCAGAAGGAGAGCGCCGAGTCCGCTTTGAGCGCGATCTGGGAGATGCTCAATCCGCCCAGCTCATTATCCTCTTGATAGACCAGGTCGCCGAAGCCCAGCGGGGTTTGTCCCAGTTCGCTCGAGGCAATGTTAATTTTGAGGGCGACAATGTCGGCGAACAACCTGTTGTTCTGGAATTTTGGCGGAAGCTTCATCTTTTCTCCCCACATCGGCTTCGCCGGGATCCCGTTCTTGAACAGCGAGTCGAGTCCTCGCGCAGGCTGGGTATGCTCCCCGGACTTGTCTTCAAGCGTGGTCTGAAGATCTTTGAAGTTCTTGCCCAGGCCGTTCATGAAGTTCCATTTTGTAAGACGAACCCAGCAATACTGCTTGGAGAGAGACGGATCAGGTTTCCATTTGCCCGGTCCTGTCTCGCTCATGTACGAAATCCCCACACGCATTCCCCCCGCAGCATCGCTCTGACTGGCCCCCGGTGCGAATCCTCCGAACGTGACGATTTCCCAGAGGAGATTGGAAGCATTCGGCACACCCTTGCCGCGCCGGACCGGCTTCAGAAGCTGGCCGTTCGACATGGGGATCAGATCGTGGGAGTTGAACGTACGGTACTGAATAGTATCGGCGGGAGCAGCGATAAGGAAAGTGTTGTCCGAACTGATGCAGCCGTTCTTCACCCAGACGCCCAGCGTGGAATTGTCCAGGCGGGTCTCGATGCTCTCCTCGCCCGAGTCACCGAGCACGGTATTTCCCCCGGGGATTGAGTTCACCGGGAGGAATGCCAGCGAGGGGTTTACCCGAATGTGGTACATCAGTCCGCCCGGCAGGTCCGTAAACGCGAAGGCACCCGATGAATCGGTGTAGACGGTGTCCATCCCCAAACGCTCGGCGGGGATCTTAAGAACCTGCATGGCTCCGATCGGTTTCCCGCCCTCCGCACCGCGAAGAACCCTCCCGTGAATCTGGCAGTGGGTCGCTACAGCGGATGAAACCAAACAAAGGTAAATCAAGCCTCCGGTGAGAAAACAGATCAAGGCACGGTATTGCATAGGCGGTCGCTTCTTCCCTTCGTAGTGTGGGGCGTTGGATATCGCTCCTCTGAACGGAAGATGACCGGATCAACACACGCGGGGTAGGCGTCTGTTCTGCCGTTGCAGGCGCACGAATGCGCCTTGCGACCGTTCCTCGTCGAGGCGAATGATGTACTCTAATAAGCAAATTTTTTCGGACACCGTCAAGTATTTTCTGATTATCGCCGATTTTTCAGGATACCCCCTTCAGGCGAAAGAACCAACGTCCCTCCCCCCCGGATTTTGACCCAGTATGCCCTTGTTGGCTCCAGCGTCTGCGCCACCACATACCCCCCGTCATAACCGAAGTAATTGGAGGTGACAATACCTCCGGGAACCTGGATAATCTGCGATTTGGGAACGGCAAAAGGGGGAGTCCCGATGAGATTCCAGCCGTCGGATACGCTGATTGAATCGACCGAAAGTGCCGTTCCGGTGATGGTATCGGTGCGAGCCGAAGAGAATTTGACCCAGTAGCCGATGCCGGCCCCGAGGCTTTCAGCCACTACATAGGAGTCTGTGTACCGGAAAGCCGGCGAAATTGCCTCCGGAAAGAGTGAGATTCTCCGGGGATCAGCCACGGCCAGGGGGAAGGATAGCAGATTCCAGTTCCCTGCGAGCTTGAATTGAACCTGAACTGTAGAATTCTCCAGATTGTGCGCCGCATCGGGAGCGATCCACCGTGAGAATGAGTTGACCCCGGAAAGGCGAACCCTGTGCGCGGCGGTATCAACCGTCGTTCCGGAGGGCGCGTTCCAGGTCGCTCCTCCGCTGACCGATTTCCAGAGGCGCAGCGTTTGCGGATCCTGACCGTTGAGCTCGGCGTCGTCATAGAAAAAATCGAACGTCGCATCCAATCCGGTGTTGACGTGCGGGACGATATCGAAATAGCGGAGGATCGATCCTCCGGGGGCTATGCCGGTCACCCGCGCGACCGATGTTGTTTCCGGTGCCGCCCCCGAGGGATTGATGACGCATCCGATCCCTCCGAAATCCTGAGAGACGAGGCGGGATACGAGGCGCGTTGCTTCGATGCGTCCGGATCGGGGATCGAGTCTCCGTGCTGAAAGGCGAGTGTGTGGTTCGCCGCTACCGTTATGCCGGCCCAGGCGGTATGCCCGCTTCCCAGAATGGATTGGCTCGACGAGGATGACCCGGCTGAGAGTCCCCCGATGTTCAGGGAATAGGCACAACTCCGGAACGCCTGCAATTTCGCTTCGACGCCACGCGTGAGCGCATACGGGGCTTCGATGCTCGAGAGAATCATCATTCCGTTGTTCGTGACGCCTCCCCCGTCGAGATTGATCGTTGCCCTGCTCGCTCCGGCGGGAGGAGACTGGGCGATGAGGCTCGCGCCCTGTTCAACCGTGATTCCGCCCCTGAGCGTCGGAACACCGCTTGAGACGGCATTCCCGATATCATTCGCATTCGTGTCCGACGCACTTCCGATCCAGAATGTGGAATTGCTGTTCAGCGTCAGGCTTCTCACTACGAGCGTGGCTTTTTTTCCCGGCGACCATACGAGCGTCTTCGCCGCGAAGCCGTCGCCAATTTGCAGGTTCGCAAGCCGCAAGCTGGCGCT
>VBOC01000183.1 GCA_005877655.1 Ignavibacteria bacterium | reverse complement strand
TCGCAAACGTCATGCGGATGGCACCTTCATTTCTTCCGGCGTTTCTTGCGTAGCAGGTGGTACTTCCTGGGCACGGGCAGGCGCTCCTTCCCGGACACGGCTTGATTCGACAAAGCCGGTCGCAAGTCTCAAACTTGTTTCGTGCTCTTCCGGCAATGGTTGGTACTTCGCAAACTTCACAAGATCTGCGCGCGTCAGGATCTCCTTCAGGGCTTCGCGAGTATTATTAAGAAGCCTGATCGGCGCCGCGCTCAATATTTCATCGGAGGTGAGCTCCAGCGCTGCCACGCCGAGGCGCCGTTCGATGTAAAGACGCAGGATATCGGTCAACTGCGAATGATATTCCTTGATCTTTCCCCGCTGCCAGAGCCGCTCCGATTCCAATGCGCGAAGCGCCTCAAGGGCAAGTTCATCTGCAGGTCTTTCAGGTGCCTCGGGAAGAATCGACTCCCCTTTCCTCCGTTTGCCGCGGACGTAGATATACAACCACACCAACCCTCCCGCCGCAGCGATCCCGATCAGATACGGGAGAAAATCCGCGAGCGTCAGAGGCAGCGACAACGGGGGTTTGACATCCTTGATCTCCTTCGTCGTATCGATCACGATGCCCCTCACATAGACGGGGATTGGAAGTGTCTCCATGGAATGCTTTGTCGAATCGCCGGCCGAGGTGTACTCGACCGGCAGAGGGGGGATGACGTGCATTCCCGAGTCGAATGCCGTGACAATGAATGTCGCGGACTCCATCACGCCAAGATCTGTGGATTTTTTGGAGGCCGGAACCCGACGGACTATTTCAAAACCTTCGATTGAATCCGGGAGCTGTGGGAAGAGAATGGTCGTACCGGCCGGATGTTCGACCTCGATATGGAGCGCGAGCCAGTCGCCGATCAGGATATTATTCGAATCCGTCCGCGCCGTGACATGAACGCTCTGCGCGAGGAGAGGAGTTGAAAAGAGGAACAGAATTATCAGGGTCTTTCTCATGGCCCTGTCACCTCTGATTGCCGGACAGGACACCTCACCACCGTCTCTCTCTCAACCTGAAAAACGAAACCAGCGGAGTGACATAGGATTGATCGATACGAATATCGATCGAATCCACGCCGCTTCGCCTGAACAGCTTTACCCTTTCTGCGCTGCGATCGCCCCACCAGCGCGCATACCTGTCCCGCACCCGGCGATCGGATGTATCCACCCACATCGCTTCCCCCGATTCGGCATCAGTGACCCGCAACAATCCGACGGGCGGGAGTGCGGCCTCGCGCGGATCGAAGAGCCGCACCCCGATCAGGTCGTGCTTCCTGGCGGCAATCTTCAGCGCATCGCTATAGCCCTCATCAAGGAAATCCGAGATCAGAAAAGCGATGCTCCGTTTCTTGATCGCACTTGTTAGATAGCGCAATCCCTCAGAGATCTTTGTTCGTTTGTTCGCGGGCTGAAAATCAAGAAGCTCCCTGACGATGCGCAGGATATGCGTGCGTCCTTTCTTCGGCGGGATGAATTTCTCCACGATATCGCTGAAGAAGATCACGCCCACCTTGTCGTTATTCTGGAGCGCGGAAAATGCCAGTACTGCGCACAGCTCCGCCGCAACATCCCTCTTCATTTGATGAGCCGTCCCGAATTCGCCCGATCGGCTGACGTCCACGACGAGCATCACCGTGAGTTCTCGTTCCTCCTCGAAGACCTTGACAAAGGGGTGATTGAATCGCGCGGAGACATTCCAGTCGATTGCGCGGATATCGTCTCCGAACTGGTACTCCCGTACCTCGCTGAAGGCCATCCCTCGCCCTTTGAACACACTGTGATACTCACCGGAAAAAATCTGATGCACCAAACCTTTGGTGCGGATTTCGATCTTCCGGACTTTCTTCAGCAGTTCGGCGGTTTCCACGCTTACGGCACTTCGATAGTGTTCAGAATCTCGTCCACGATATTTTCGGGGGAAACATTTTCCGCCTCGGCCTCATACGTCACGGCGATCCGGTGCCTGAGCACATCATGACAGATCGCCCGCACATCTTCGGGAATGACATAACCCCGGCGCTTAATGAATGCAAAGGCCTTTGAAGCAAGCGCCAGGTTGATCGAGGCGCGGGGCGATGCACCGTAGTTGATCAGGGAGGAGAGCTTTTCCAGCTTGAACTCGCCCGGGCGGCGGGTCGCGAAAACAATATCGAGGATATATCGTTCGATCTTTTCATCCATGTACACTTCCTGGACAACCTTACGGGCCTTCAGTATATCAGAAGGACTCACGGCGGCATTTACCTCGGGGGTAGAGTTTGTGATATTCTGGCGCATGATCAACCGTTCCTCCTCCCGGTTTGGATAATCGATCCTGATCTTCAGCATGAACCGGTCGACCTGGGCTTCCGGCAGAGGATACGTGCCTTCCTGCTCGATCGGATTCTGTGTCGCAAGAACAAGAAACGGCTCGTCGAGCTTGAAGGTTTGTTCCCCGATGGTCATCTGGCGTTCCTGCATCGCTTCGAGAAGTGCGCTCTGCACCTTGGCGGGCGCCCGGTTGATTTCATCGGCCAAAATAAAGTTCGCGAAAATAGGCCCCTTACGCACCGTAAACTCCCCGTTCTTCTGATTATAAATCATCGTTCCGATAACATCGGCCGGGAGCAAATCCGGTGTAAATTGAATACGCTGGAATTTTGCATGTATGGCTGCGGCGAGTGTCTTGATTGAAAGGGTTTTCGCGAGTCCGGGAACTCCTTCGAGGAGAACGTGTCCATTTGACAGGAGACCGATCAGCAGGCGTTCAACCATCGGTTTTTGCCCCACAATGATCTTCCCGACTTCCATCTGGAGCAGCTCCACGAAGGCGCTTTCGCGCTGAATGCGCTCATTCAGAGATTTAATGTCCGTCATGTCTCGATTGTGGTTTCTTGTTCAAAGATTTATGGTTTATCTTGCGGAAAAACCGTCACCCGGACCTCATTTTCCCCAGGAACGAGCCGTGCAGAGGATGGTATTGGCGATGGTGGGGCCCCCGTAACCGGCATTTATATGAAAAACCAGCAGGTTGAAAAATACGATGTCGAGCGGAAAACCTTAAATACGTGACTAAATTTACCAAAATCGGGCGAAAAAACAAATAATTTGTGCCGCGACTCCCGAAGTCTTGACTTTTTCCATGCATTTTTCCATTATATGACCTTCGTAGCCCCCAGATCGCTGACAAGGGCAGATGTCTGGGGGATTTACATGATGTTCCACAAGCGACTCAATTGATTGGAAGAGATTTTGGTTTATCTCATACTGGTTAAGGCTTGATGCACGCACCGCAGCGCGGTGGGGAAATCGAGTCCTATCCAAGAATCTTCATCGCCGCCGGCGAAGTGTCCGGCGACCGGCAGGCAGCCTACCTCGCACGCGCGATTCTCTCCCACAATCGGCATGTTCAATTATACGGTTCGGGAGGCGAAAAGATGATCGAAGCGGGTATCGAGATTCGCGTTCGCACATCCCACCTCGGATGTGTAGGTTTTCAGGAAGCTCTCCGCTACTTACACCCTCTCCGGCGGGTCATGTCGGAGATCCGTTCCATGATCCGCTCTGATCCTCCCGACATGGCCGTCCTCGTCGACAATGAGGGCTTTAACGGACTGCTGTCAAGGTTTCTCCACAGCGAGGGGATACCGTTCATATATTACTTCCCTCCGCAGGTCTGGTTCTGGGGCGAGTGGCGGGCGCGAGCCGTTGCCACAAGAGCACACGCGATCATCGCTGCCTTTGCCGATGAAGCCGCCATTTATCGAAGAGAAGGCGGCCAGGTCCGCTGGTTCGGACACCCCTTGATCGATATCGTTAAGACGGAACCGGGCGCCGGGAAAATCTTTGATTCGCTCGGCATGGATTCCGCAAGGCGGACGATCGCCATCATGCCCGGCAGCCGCTTTCAGGAACTCCATCAGATGGTTCCCGCAATGCTCGGAGCCGCGCAGATCCTGCTGACAAAACATCCGGAATTGCAGATTATTCTCCCTCTGGCCGCTCCGCATCTCAGATCCGCGCTCGAAAAGCAGATTATGCGGGCCGGGATGTCGGGCTTGGTCACTGTTGTTGAAGACCACATTTACACATTGTTGAGCAAGTGCGAAATGGTTCTGCTCTCTTCAGGAACCGCCACGCTCGAACTTGCGCTTCTCGGGATCCCGATGGTCGTGGCCTACCGTGTGAAACCGTTGACGTATCTTCTCGGCAAACATCTCTTGAAGGTTCGTTTCCTCTCGATGCCCAATATCCTTCTTGGAGAGCGGGCGGTTCCGGAACTTCTGCAGGAAGATGTCACAGCCGAACGGCTCGCGCTGGAAGCCATCTCCATTCTTGATCGTCCTGAACGGGCAAATACGATCCGGGAAAAACTGGGAACGATCCGTTCAATGCTCGGAGAGCGCGGCGTTCTTGACCGGGCTGCCTCTTTCATCTTAAACGAAGTCACGCAGATCCGGGAGCGGAATCGCCTGGAAGTAGCATGAACGAGGGATCCCGCCTCCTCTCGCTCCTCCGCCCTCATCGGTTGAAGGTCTTCACCGCCTGCTCGTTGTCGATGTTGGGCTGCGCAGGATTGCTGGCAATCCCCATCGTCGTTCGGGACATTCTCGGGAAGACAATCACCGGCAGCCAGGCAACTGTGCCTTTACAAACCTGGCTGATTCTCGGCATCGGTCTGGCCGTCATCACGTTCACGATCTACGCCGCCTACTCGCTGATGTCGGATGTCTCACGCCGTGTAACGTCCGCGCTTCGTCTCTGCTACATCGAGAGCATCCTTCGCCTTCCGGTGGGATTCCACAGAGATCACCAGTCGGGCAAAATCCTGGAAGTGTTAATAACGAGCATTGCCGACGTCGAATGGTTCATCAGGTACACGGTCCTGACCGCGCTCGCGATGACGATTCTTGTCGTTGGGGGCACGCTTATGCTATTTCTGGTCGCCTGGCAGCTCGCCCTGGTTCTGCTCCTGGCAATCCCTTTGGTTGCTTTTATTCTGAAGTGTGTCTTCGCAGTCGTTCGGCGCCGGATGCATGAAAGTGAGGTCTCAATGGGCGCCATCACCGGAGGGGTCGAGGAAGTCCTGCGCGGAATAGAAGTGGTAAAGGCCAACACCGCCGAGAATCACGAGCTCGAACGATTCAGGGAAAAGCAAGCGCGCGCAGACTCTCTGGAACGACGGAGCGCCCGGTGGGTTGGTTTGATTGAACCCCTGATTCTATCGAGCGCAATTGGAGTGTTGCTTCTGGTCCTTTTGTTGGGAACCAATATGATGGCTGCGGGAGAGCTTCGACCCGAGACCCTGATCTCATTCGTGTTTTATACGTTGCTGGTCGTTCCGCAATCGCGGATACTCTCGCTGCTCTTGTTACGTTGGGAGCATTTTCGTATAGGATTGCGTCGGCTCGATGAAATCACATCGATTCCGCACGAAACGGACGATCTCGCTGCGCGCCCGCTCCCCGAACCGGTCAGTGGCCGAATCGAATTTCGGAACGTCTCGTTTCATTACCCCGACCGGGACCAGGCCCTCCACGAAGTTTCGTTCAGTGTCCAACGGGGTGAGTGTATCGGTCTCGTCGGGTCCAGCGGTGCAGGAAAATCGACACTCTTCTCGCTGCTCCTCCGCTTCGATCGGCCCCAATCCGGCCGGGTCTTTATCGACGGTACCGACCTCCAATTCGCGACCGCCTCCTCGCTGCGATCGAGCATCGCCATCGTCCCCCAGGACATTCTCCTGTTCGACACCACGATTGTGGAAAATGTCAGATACGGTAAACCCGGTGCGCCAGATGAAGCCGTTTACGCGGCCTGCAGGGCGGCGCGCGCGGATCAGTTTATTGAATCGCTTCCCCAGAAATATGAGACAATCGTGGGAGAGCGCGGCGTCAAGCTCTCGGGGGGACAGCGTCAGCGCCTGGCCATCGCCCGCGCCATCCTGGCAGCGCCGGAGCAGGAAATCCACGAGGCGATGAACTCGGTGACCGAACGGAGGACGACAATCATAATAGCGCACCGGCTGGCGACGGTCGTAGGGCTTCGCCGCATTCTTGTTCTCGACCGCGGCCGGATCATCGATGACGGCAGCCACTACTACCTTTTGGAGCGATGTCAGCTCTACCTGAAGCTTGTGGAAACGCAATTTATTTCGATGCATAGGGAGGAACAGAGAGTGCTCCGGTAACCCCCCCTCAATTTCTCCCGCTCGCCCCATCGTTGTGTCCCATTCAACCTTGAGCAGAACGCAGACTTAAGCAGCACGCAGAGTTGAGCAACACGCGGACTTAAGCAGCACGCAAACTTGAGCAACCGCCGGCCTTGAGCAACAACCGGCCGAACAAGAGTCCCACCAGCCCTATGAATGTTTTAATTCGGATTCTTCTGGCTCCTCTCTCGATCGCTTTCGCAGTAATGGCGTGGATCATGCGCCGCGTGAGGGAAGAGCGTGCGGAAAAGTTGTCGCGGATCCTTGTTGGAATTGCTCTCGCCTCCCAGCGAGCGCGCCGGCTGCGGAACATGAAAAGGGTATTCTCGGATTGGAAGGAAGAGCAGATTCGACGGCTTAATAAAGCACACATGCGATACATCAGCCGGCTGATAGTCGAGTTCGTTCGGCTGCTCGATTTGACCGATGAACAGGTTCGGGAACGGATAGATCTCGAAGGTGAGGCACACCTCAAGGAAGCGCTGAATGGGGGGAAGGGAATCCTGCTCGTCGGCTCGCATCTCGGCAATTGGTGGCATGTGAGGGCGGTGCTGTCGTTGAAGGGATATCGGCTCTCTATTTGAACAATCTCCGGGAACGATTCAGAATTCGAAACGTCTATGTCGGGGAGGGTGCTTCCACAGGCGCCGCCGAGTCCTTCGGCAGGAACGAGATATTTGCCCTCCTCTTTGACATCTCCGTACCCGGCCGCGAGGCCCAGAGCGTCCGGCTTCCGATCGGGGATGCGGCCATCAAGATTGATCTCGGTCCCGCCGCGCTTGCCCTCAGGCACTACCCCGCCGTCCTCTACGCGAGCGTCCAGGCAGTCGCAAACCATCGGGCTCGCATCACCATAAGACCAGTTTCATATGCGGGATATTCGGGCAGGATCCAGCCAAATCCCGAGCAGCTCACACGGTTTTGGTTGGACGGCCTGTACCAGGAACTTCGACAGTCGCCCGAACAATGGTGGCACTGGAGCCATCTCGTTCTCGAAGACGGTGCTCGAACTGTAATGACCCCGGAAAAAACTGGTTAATTCTGACGCACGGTTCACCGAGACGCACACGCCGCTTAGCGTTCGGTTTGCCCGCTGATGATAGCCTTGATGTCCTTCCAAACTAAACGCCTCACTTCCCATTTGATAGATTCTTTCTCTCATTACATCTTCTCCGGCGCGCTGATCCCCAGTATCGCAAAGCCGTTCGCAAGCACCGTTTTTGTCGCCAGGCAAAGGGCAATCCGTGCCGCGGTGAGGCGCTTGTCTTCGGTGACGACGCGGTGCACGTGGTAGAATTTGTGAAAGAAACCCGCGAGCTCATGGAGGTATTCGGCAAGCCGGTGCGGCTCGAAGGATGACGCGCATGATTCGACCATGTCGGGAAACTCGGCGAGGATTTTCATAAGGGCGAGCTCTTCGGGCTCGGCCAACGGGGAGAGGTCGTGCCCCGCCTTGATATCGACGCCCTGGCTTTCGGCGTGCCGGATGATGCTCGCGATTCTCGCGTGCGCGTACTGCAGGTAATAGACAGGATTCTGTTCCGATTGCTCCTTCGCCAGCTTCAGGTCAAAATTAAGGTGACTGTCGATCCCCCGCATGAGGAAGAAATAGCGGACGACGTCGCTCCCGACTTCGTCGATGAGCTCATCGAGCGTGATAAAATTCGCCTTCCTGGTCGACATCTTCACCACTTCGCCGTCCTGGACGATCGTCACGAACTGATGGATGAGCACTTTCACCTTCGACGGTTCGTACCCCAGCCCCTTCAGCGCTGCCAGGACGTCGGGATACGTGGCGACATGATCCGCGCCCAGGACGTCGATCACAAGATCGAACCCCCGGCGAAGCTTTTCGCGGTGATAGGCGATATCGGGTAACCGGTAGGTGGGCTCTCCCGTGTTCTTGACGATGACTTTATCCTTCTCCCCGCCGAACTCGGTCGCCTTGAACCACACTGCGCCTTCGAGATCATAGGCGAGGTTCCGCGACCGGAGTTCCTCGATCACCTCGCGCACCTTCCCGCTTTCGTACAGGGAGTTTTCATTGTAAAAAACATCGTGCACAACGCCCACCCGTTTCAACGTTTTCTTGATGTCATCGAAGATTTCCTTCTCGGCCTGCTGCTTGAAGATCCCTTCGGCCGGCTCATTGCGGAGCTTGTCACCATGCTGCTCTTTCAGATGAGCGGCGATTTCTTTGATGTATTCTCCCTGATAGTAATCTTCGGGAAAGGGCAGGCGCTCGCCCAGGAGCTCGAGATACCTCAGACGGACCGAGTCTCCAAGTATCCGCATCTGGCGTCCCGCATTATTGAAATAATACTCCTTGGTGACCTCATGACCCGTCCATTCCAGGAGACGCGCGACGGTATCTCCGTACACCGCGCCCCGGCCGTGACCCACCGTCAAAGGACCGGTTGGATTGGCGCTGACAAACTCGACCTGGGTTTTGGTGCGTTTCACCGTTTCGATCCGGCCGAAGTTTGGCCCGAGACTCAATACCTGAGAGGTCTGTTCGCGGTAAAACTTCTCGGAGAAATGAAAATTAATGAAGCCCGGGCCCGCGACCTCTACGCGATCGACAAGAGTCCGATCAATCTGAAGCGTTTCAATGATGCGCCGGGCGAGCACGGCAGGAGCCGTCCGCACGATTTTCGAGGCGGACATCGCGACGTTTGTTGTGAGGTCTCCGTGCGCAGGATCCCGGGGCTTTTCGAAGGTAGGAACGATTGAAGCGTCAGGGAGACCGAATGAGCGGAGGCAGGATTCGATCCGCTCCCTCAGGTACCGCCTCATGGCTGTTTCGCAGGCCGGGACTTCCGTGGGGATTTCTTGACTACCTCATCCTGAATCACTTCCACCTCGGCATCCCCCCAGAGCTTTTCCAGTCCGTAAAATCTCCGGGCTTGCTTAAGGAAGATATGGACGACGACATCGACGTAATCGAGCAGAATCCACTGCCGGTGCGTCAGGCCTTCCGTGTGCCAGGCGCTGATGCCGATCTGTTGCGTCCCGTCTGCAACGCTGTCGGCGACGGCCTTCACCTGAACGTCTGAATCCGCCGAACAAATCACGAAGAAATCAGTCATGTCCGTCAGCTTCCGGAGATCCATGATCGTAACATCGCTGGCTTTCTTGCTCAGCGCGAACCGCGCAATCCTCTTCGCGAGCGTCTTCGGTCTCAAAATGCCTCGGTGGGATTGTCCGTCATCGCCGTTTCGGATAATGGATGAAACCGCCCTGCTTTCTTTCGGGAGGATCCGTCGACGATTTCAGGAGAGCGGCGAAGCAAAACTCTTAATGCAGGGGCTGCAGCGATGAGTAATCGCCTCCGATGATCACTGAGACATCGACGAAATAATCGGGATTGATTTGTTGGATCACGTTCCTCTCGGAGATGCCGAGCGCCGATGCAATTCGCTGCGCGGCGGCACGATTGCCGACACGATCGACGACAAGCGTGCGCGGAATATTGGACACCTTGTAATTTTTCATCTCAACGACATCGAACCCGCGCCCCCGGAGATAGTTCATGAATTTCGCCGCGACACCCCTGGCGCCGGAGCCGTTCAGGAGATCGAGCTGGATGATTTTCTGGGGCTTCGGCTGTTCCGCCGGAGGGGGAGAAGGAGGAGGACTGTTTGCTCCCCTGGAGATGTACGAATAGGACAGATAACCGACTGTCAACACCAGAACGACGATGACGCCGTTGAGAACGGTTTTTGCCATTAAACCTTGAAACGCCATCCGCCGAAAGTCAACGCCGTTTACTGATCGCCCTAGTAATACGGTGCGTACGGAGGATAAAATCCGCGGAAGGAGTTGAATGGAATCTGATTGTACTCTAGCTTCAGGAACATGTTGTCGGAGGGCCTGTAATTCAATTCCGCACGGCTCACGAACAGCTTGTTCAAACTCGTCTGGCTGAGCGAACCGTACTGGCCGAAGGGTGAACCCTGCAGCGTGAGGTCAAATCGTACATTGAGCGGATCGGCGATCTTGTAGAACATGCTGTTGGTATATGATGCCATCGATATACCCCGCCCGTCCGACGAAAGATAGCTCAACGAAAAGCTGTGCCTCATCATAAAATTATCGGGGTTCAACAAGCCGAGAAATTCGCTGATGCTGGCAGTCGGGCGCACGAGCGATTGCGCGGCGCTCAGCGGTTGTTCATCCTGCGATCTTAATTGCGCCGTCGAACTCGATGGGGCAACAGCCATCCCAAGAGCGAGCGCCACCAGCAATTTCATCAATACACCTTCTCTCATCTCTATAATAATGATACTCAAAATGGGCGTGATAGTCAAACCATTACGAAGTTGCCCGGGTCGCCATCAAGATACGTGCCGATTCGAGCTGTTCCCGGTCGTTGATACCGATAACCTCAATGGCGTCAATGGCTTTAACGGCGGACACCCTGAGGTGTTTCTTCCGGAATATTTCGAACACATCGGTCAGGTAGTATTCACCCTGTGCATTATTCGGTTCGAGCTGATCGAGGCACTCGAACAGCTTCTCTTTTTGGAACATGTAAATGCCGGAATTAATCTCCGTCACGAGGAGTTCTTTCTTCGTTGCGTCCTTCTGCTCGACGATCTTCTCGACGCTTCCGTCTTCGTTTCGAATCACCCTGCCATAACCGGACGGTTCATCGAGTTCGGCGGTAAGAATCGTCGCGACTGCCTCCGTCGTCCTGTGATATCCGATGAGCGCCCTGACCGTCTTCTCGCTCAACAGTGGGACGTCGCCTGAGAGAACGAGCATATCGCCGTCGAAGCCTTCCAACGCCGCCCGCGCCTGCTGAACGGCATGCCCGGTGCCCAGCTGTTCTTTCTGATCAATGAACTCGACTTGCGGGTTGAGCTTGGAAATGTGTTCGATGATCGCCTCCTTCTGCCATCCGACGATGAGCAGCGTGCGGTCCGCCTGCAGGCGGGTCGCCAGGTCGACGACAAATTCAACCATCGGCTTGCCCTGCAGCTCATGCATGACCTTGGCCATTGCCGGATCTTTGATCCGGGTTCCCTTGCCGGCGCCGAGAATCACAACAGCCAGCTTGGGTGGCTTGGATGGTGATCACACGCCGGTTCTTGGGACATGAATGATGACATTATCGATCAGACGCACACCCCCGATCCGTGCCGCGAGCGACACGAGCACGGAGTCGCCGGGAGTGATCGTTTTCAGTTCTTCCAGCGTCCCGGCATCCGCTATGGAAATGTAATCGATTTTTGCCGACGAGCGGGACGTGATGAGCATCCGCATTGCTGCCGTGATAACAGAGCCGGCCACCTCTCCATTGGAGATGAGCCGTTCGGCCTCTTTGAGCGAACCGTAGAGAACGGTGCTCTCCGTACGCTGCTTGGGAGAAAGATAAATGTTCCTGGAACTCATTGCAAGTCCATCCGACTCGCGGACGATCGGACCCACGAGAATGTGGAGATCGAAGTTCAGGTCCTTCGCCATTTTCCTGATCACGGCCGCCTGCTGGGCGTCTTTTTGACCAAAAACCGCCACATGTGGCTTGGCGAGATGCAGCAGTTTTGCCACAACGGTTGTCACGCCGCGAAAGTGAGTCGGCCGGAATTTCCCCTCCAGAATTTGCGTGATTTTTTCGACCTCTATATAGGTGAGATAGCCGGGGGGATACATCTCCTCCACCGACGGCATGAACAGGATTGAGGTTCCGGCCGATTCCGCCAGCGCAGTGTCCTTTCCCGGATCGCGCGGATATTTCTCAAAATCCTCATCCGGCGCGAACTGGGCAGGATTGACGAAAATTGTCGTTATAATAAAATCGGCGTGCGTTGCCGCCAACCGGATCAGGCTGAGATGCCCGTCGTGGAGATAGCCCATGGTGGGAACTGCGGACTCGTTATGACGTTCATTGCAGGTTGATTTTTGCTTCGAGGGTGAACTGCCTTCCGGGGGCGCTATAGCCGCTCCACAGTTCATAGCCGGTGTTGAGCAAATTGCCTATCTCGAAGGAAACGACAGCGCGTGGAATGGCCCGGGTCGAGAGAGTGCAGCCGAGCAACAAGACATCGCCCAGGGTCTGGTTGCCGGCGCGGTCGACATTTCGCCGGCTCATATATTCGGCGGAGGCCGAGAGCGTGGCCGGAATTGCCAGATCCTGCTCTGCGCGCCCTTTCAATTCTATAATTGGAATCATCGGAAGCTGCACGCTCGTTCCCGTCTCGTGGCCGGGCTGGACGACTCCGGTGCATTTCACCTTCGTACCGCTCGGAAGCTCGATCGATCCTGATCCTTCTATAGCGACCTGGTCCGCGTCGGCGTACTCAAGCCTGATCCTTCCGCTGTCGGCAAGCGTGATATCCCGATTACTGCTGTGCGTAAACGATCCGCGGAGCTGAATCGCCGCGCGTTCCGTCCTGAATGAGAGGACGGTGCCGATGCGAATCGGCCTTTTCTCCGGGCGGAGGAGGATCTCCCGGACGAGATAGGGATTTTCCCTGATGTGCTCATCGTAGGTCGTGAGATGGACCTCGGGCTGAAACCAAAAGATCCACTCCCGGTCCTGGCTTGCCTTCCACTGCAGAATCGCGGTCGGGGCAACGAGTGTCGTGCTCAAGCCGTCGCTGCCCGATCCGTTGTGATACAGACCGCCCGCCCGGACAGACCTTTCGTCCGAAACTTTCCAGCGGGCGACGGCGGAGATTCCCAACAGTGACGGCGATTGCGATGCGTTCGGATAGTTGAGCGATGAACCCCGGTACATGACATCCGCCCCGAGCT
>VBOC01000181.1 GCA_005877655.1 Ignavibacteria bacterium | reverse complement strand
CCGCCTGGGGATCGGCGTAGACGCCGAACACGCCGCAGTGATCGCGAGGCTTATCGGGCAGTGGAGACGAACTGTTGCCGCGATCGGGGAAGATCATACCGCAATGTACGAAAAAGTCCGCCGGGACTCAAGCATTCAACGATGAAATGATCGTATCCCTCAGCCAATGCTCATCGTCACGGTTGGGATAGTCGGTCGTGTAATGCAAACCCCGGCTCTCCTTCCGGGCGATGGCGCAATGGACGATCAGGCGCGCGACCGTCGCAAGGTTTCGCAATTCGATCAGGCCTTCCACCACCTTTGTGCGCTTGTAAAAATCTTCGATCTCACCGCTGATGAGCTCCAGGCGCAGGCGCGCCCGTTCAAGCTTGCGATCGGATCGGACGATTCCGACATAGTCCCACATCATCTGCTGAATTTCCTTCTTGTCGTGCCCGATGAGCACCCATTCTTCGGCGTCAAATGTCCCGCTCTCGTCCCAGGGCGGGATTGATGGCAGATCACTCCTGATCCTCCCGGAGTGCTCTGCTGCATCCCGGAACGCGTGGTGCGAGAACACAATTGCCTCCAGGAGCGAGTTGCTCGCAAGGCGGTTGGCGCCGTGAACGCCCGTCATCGCCACTTCGCCGCAGGCGTAGAGCCGCTCAATCGTCGTCCGGCCCCGAAGGTCGGTGAGAACACCGCCGCACGAATAATGAGCGGCGGGGACGACAGGAATCATCTCCCTGGTTACATCCAGCTTGTATTTCGTCAGGCACATGTCATAAATATGCGGAAACCGTTCCCGTATCTGATCCGCGGCAAGATGGCGGAGATCGAGAAACACGTGCTCATCCCCCCTTTTTTTCAGTTCCGTGTCGATCGCCCTTGCAACGATGTCGCGCGGCGCAAGAGAGCCCCTCGGATCGTACCGCTGCATGAATTCCTCTCCGTCAATCGTCCGAAGAACCGCTCCGAAGCCTCGCACCGCCTCGGAAATCAGGAATGCCGGCGAACCGGAATTGTAGAGAGACGTGGGATGGAACTGGATAAATTCCATGTTTGCGATGACCGCGCCGGCGCGATACGCCATCGCGACACCGTCTCCGGTGGCTATCGGCGGGTTCGTGGTGTGAAGATAGACCTGACCCGCACCGCCGGTGCAAAGAACCGTCACCGGCGCGAGGAACGACTTGACTGCGTTGTTCTCGACGTCCAGTGCGTACGCCCCCCAGCAATGAATCGGCCCCGGCGGGGGCGTCGGCACCCCGAGATGATGTTCCGTGATCAGGTCGATCGCGAGATGGTTTTCGAACACAGAGATGTTGGGATGTGCCGCGACTTGCGCGAGCAGAGCGCGTTCAATCTCCCATCCGCTCCGGTCGTGGGCGTGGGCGATGCGGTTGCGCGAATGTCCCCCCTCGCGCGCCAGGTCAAGGGTGCCCCCGCGCCGCGTGAATTCGACCCCGAACCGGATCAGGTCTTGAAGGCGCTCAGGACCCTCTCTCACAACCAGTTCCACCGCATCGCGGTGGCACAAGCCCACACCGGCCTCCAGCGTGTCGCGGATATGAAGCTCGAAAGTATCCTCAGGTGAAACGACCGCCGCGATTCCGCCCTGAGCGTAGTTGGTGTTGGAGTCAGTTCTTTGTTTTTTCGTGATCAGGGAAACCGGTCCAATCGCCGCTGCCTTGAGTGCAAAAGAGAGGCCGGCGATCCCGCTCCCGATGATCAGAAAATCGGATCGGACTTCCACTGTTACTTCGGTCTGGGAGTCCGAACGGCGGCGAGAAGAAGGCGGTGCAGGAACCGGCAACTCCGCTCGAGCAATTTCCTGTCGCCCGCATTCCGGATCACAAAATCCGCCTCCGCCACTTTGCTCTCCGCGGGTATCTGAGACCGGATCCTGTAGACAGCCTCGGCGCGACTCAGGACATCCCGCTTCATGATCCGCGAAATTCGTTCCTTCTCGGGCGCGTCGACGACGGTCACATAATCGAATAGAACGTCAGCGCGCGCTTCGAAAATCAGAGCAGCCTCGACCATCAGAATTGCTCCGGCGCCTGACCGCTTGAATTTTTCAATCTCCCGTTCGATGGCTTCCAGGACGGGAGGGTGAACGATGGCGTCGAGTTTCTCCTTCAGCAGGCTGTCCTTGAATATTAACTGCGCCATCACTTTGCGGTTGAGCATTCCATCGGGCGAAAGCACTCGTTCGCCGAATTCCCTTCGGATCCTTCTTCTGATTTCGGGTTGAGAGTCGACGAGATGGGCGGCCAGTTGGTCGGCATACAAGACTTTTGCACCGAGGGAGCCGAAGATCCTCGCGGCCTCCGTTTTGCCGCTCCCGATCCCGCCGGTGATTGCAACGGCGAGAGAGCGGCTATCGGGCGTAGGCAACCGCCCTTGTTTCCCGGATGACCGTTACCTTGATCTGCCCGGGGTACCCCATTTCGGCCTGTATCTTTTTCGCAATGTCATGCGCAAGCTGGTCGGCTTTCGCGTCATCGATTTTTTCGTGTTCCACGATGACCCGAATTTCCCTTCCCGCCTGTATTGCGTATGTGTTGGAAACACCGTCGAAGGACTTCGCCATGCTTTCCAACCGCTCCAGCCGTTTGGCATAGGCCTCGACCGATTCACGCCGGGCACCCGGGCGAGCGCCGCTGATCGCGTCGGCTGCCTGAACGAGCGCCGAGATCGGGTGCTCCATGGGGATATCCTCGTGATGCGAACCCACGGCGTTGATCACGATCGGATGCTCCCGTCTTTCCGATATCGTGAAGCAAGCCGGCCCGCTTCGCGACGTTTGCTTCGAATCCAAATTCTGCAGCCATCAGACCGGTCAGGTGCGCCACCTCCAGGCTGTGGGCGAGCAGGTTCTGACCGTAACTCGAACGGTACTTCATCCGGCCGATATGTTTGAGTAAATCCTGATGTCCCCCGTGTAAGCCACTTTCCAAAATGGCGCTCTCCCCGACGTGTAAAAGTTCTTCATCAAGTTCATGCCTGACCTTTTCAACGACTTCTTCGATCCGGGCCGGGTGGATCCGGCCGTCCGCGATGAGCCGTTCCAGGGAGATCCGGGCCACCTCGCGCCTCAGCGGGTCGAAGCCCGACAGAATAACTGCCTCAGGCGTGTCATCAACGATAACATCCACCCCCGTCGCCGCCTCAAACGCCTTGATATTTCTTCCCTCTTTCCCGATGATCCTCCCCTTCATCTCATCGCTCTGAATATGGAGCACGCTCACCGTCGTCTCGACGCAGTGATCTGCGGCGGTCCGCTGAATCGCCTGAATGATGATCTTCTGGGCTTCTTTCTTCGCATCCACCCTTGCGGTGTCGCGGATTTCCTTCAACATCTGAGACGCCTCCGACTTTGTCTCATTGACCATATTCTCCAGAAGAATCTTCTTCGCTTCATCGCGCGATAGCCCGGAGGCCCGTTCAAGCCGTTGATTTTCCTCGGCAATCACGCGTGCAAGCGTTGATTGCTTCTCTTCCACGGTCCGCAACCGCTCTTCCAGCGATCCTTTCAAAGAGGCAAGGTCTCGTTCTTTCTTGTTGAACAGCTCCAGCTTCCGCTCAAGATTTTCCTCGCGGTCTCCAAGCTGTTTCTCAAAAGCCTGGAGCTTATTTCTCTTCCCGTTGGCCTCGTGCTCAAATTCCTGTTTCTTCTTGTACCATTCATCCTTGGCCTCTAGGAGCTTTTCCCGTTTAAGATTGCCCGCATCCTTCTCGGCATCTGCGATGATCTTTCCCGCACGCTCTTGCGCACTTCCGATCTTATGCTTGGTGATTCTGGCGCTGACGGTCCATCCGAGCACAAAGAGACCGGCCATGAGGGCGGCAATACCCGGAATCCATATATATCCTTCGAACATCATAGTTCCTCCATGCTGGATCAAAAGGACTGCCGCCGGTCAAGTCAATAAAAAACCGCACGCAGCCTGCGAGTCGTGTGTATTGAAGAATCTCTTTTCAAGACACGGTGGGAACTCCCCTGAGCGTTTCTTACTTCCACTGTCTGCCGGGATCCCGCGAACGGCGGGAATGGCAGAATCCCGTCCCGCTAGGAGCGGGGCGAGATCGAGGCCCGTAATACGACGCCCATTGAGTCGAGTCCCCTATTAAAGTTACTTGTCAGATTCTTTAATATGTTTGACTCGCCAACCGGAAGCTTCCGCATCCGGCTTTAGGCTGACAGTGCGGTTTTAACTGACTTCTCCATCGCACCATCTTTTATGTAAAGAACAGGAAGAAAAACGTCTACCGAGCTTCGGCTCTAAGGCATTGATCCAGGTACTCGCTGATCTTCGCCGTTTCCTGCTCGACGAGATCGGTCAGTTCCCTGTTTCGCTCGCGTTCCTTAAAAAGGTCTTCGGTGATGTTCAGCGCTGATAAGACCGCAACGGTCAGGGGGGGCTGCTCGGGAATCTTGTCGTAGATCGAATTAATCATCTCATCCACGTAGCTTGCCACCTTTTTGGTCAGCTCCTCGCTCTCCCCGCGGAGGGGATATTCAGAGCCGAAGATTTTGACCTTAATGCTTTTGCCGTCTGTCGTCATAGTTCAAGAAGACCGTTGATCGTCTCGGGTGATTGGATTTCTTCCTTGTCAAACATATTGAAGTGATGTCCGAATCTGGAACTGGAATTACAAGTACGAGTTAATTTTTGCGATTAGTTCCCGCATTCTTGCCTTCAGGCGCTCCTTGTCGTCTTCCGTCAGGAAGTTTCTTCCGTTGGAGTTCAAGAGCTGCGCGTGCTCCGTTTTCAGCTTCCTAAACTCCTGTTCCTGATCCGACACCGAGTTCAGTAGTTTCTGGACTTCAGCCTCGAGCCCTGCCACCCTCCCGGAGAGCTCGCGCCGCTCCTCGCGGAGCTGATTGATGAGATCGGAAGCTGCCCGCGTCTTCTCCCAAATGAGCCTAAAGATGCCTTCCAGGAGATTGCTCTCCGCCGGCACGCTAATTTCAATCTCAGTAATGGGTTCGTTCACGACACTTCTCCTACGATCTCAAGGTTGCCTGCAGACGGATTGAAACCCGATCAATAATCTGTTTCATGACACTATCAACCTCTTGCTGCGTTAGCGTATGATCTTCAGCCATGAACTCTAAAGCGAATGCACAACTCTTCTTTCCGCTGTCGATCTGTTCACCGGTGTATATATCGAACAGCTCCTTCCTCGACAGCAAAGGCCGTCCTGCTG
>VBOC01000180.1 GCA_005877655.1 Ignavibacteria bacterium | reverse complement strand
CAAGTATTGTGTGTAAAATATTTTTAGAAGGACGAGATAGGCTTAGTCATCCACGTTTCGTTTAACATCTTCGCCAGGCTGAACATGATGCGCTGGCAACTCTCCTCTGTCGGGAACGTCTCCATGATCTTCACACGCCTTCTGAACTCTTTGAATGCTCGCTCGATCACATTGGTAGACCGAATCAACTTCCAATGTCTAAAAGGCAGCTTGTAAAAGGAGAGAAGTTCGTTGATATTCCCCTCGATGCACGCCACAGCTTTCGGTGCTTCCTTTGACCACCTCTCCTTGAATGCCTGGAAGAGTGTTCGCGCCTCTTGTTCGTTGGGTGCATAGAAGATTTGCCTTGCTTCTGCCGGCACCACACCCCGCAACGACCATGGCGTATGGCCGATTATGTTCCAGAGTTTATGGACGATGCACCGTTGAACTCGGACCTCAGGCAGAAGCTGCGAGAGCGCACTCGTAAGACCTTTGCTTCCATCGATCACGACAAGGCCCAGCTTCCCCGGCTCGAGTCCTCTCTGGATCAAATGCCGGATCAGAAACTCCCAGCTCGCACCCGATTCTGTTCCGCCTAAGATGAAACCCAAGAACTCCTTCTTTCCCTCAGCCGTAATACCAATCGCACAGAGGAGCATCTCCCTGGAAATCCAATTCCTGCGCAGTTTTAACGCGATTCCATCCAGGTACAAATAGCGGATCGGGCTCTCGATCGGCCTATTCATCCACTTGAGAAATTCTTCCTTCAACTGGCCGTTGAAGACCGATACTGTGGCCGGACTGAATCCCTTGCCCCAGATGGCCTTTGAGAGCTTCCCGATCTTGCGGGTACTCACCCCCCGCAGGAACATCTCCGCCACCAGCTGAACCACCTTCTTCTGTGTGCGCTGCCACCTGCCCAAGAACGAGGGCATGAAGCTTCCCTCTCGTGCCCGAGGGATTGGAAGATCAACGAGTGTCCCTACTTCCGTCACCAGATCCCGAGGCCGGTCCCCGTTCCGTTGATCCTTGCGCTCGCTGGTCCGCTCGTAAGGATCGGCGCCGATAAAGGACCTGAACTCGGTTTCTGCCGCTTGAATGAACACCTCCCGTACCTTCTTGCGAACGTCTCCAACCAAATGTTCCAGCACTTCATGGGGGCTCACCGGCGTTATCGCTTCCGCCATCGCCTCAGCGTTCGGCTGGGCTTGACTATGATCGATTTTTTCAACTACTTCTTGCATGGCTTATCTCCAGTAGTTCATTGGTTTTACATCAGTGAATTATTACGCAACTGGATGATAAGCCTTTTCTTTTCCTTCTTCAAATCATTTTACACACTCTACAATATACTACCCTAAAAAAGCTTCGGCCAATCGGAATTCTTAGTATTGCGCCCAATCCGGGGTAGTACTTCTACTATCAAATGTAGTATAACTTCCCATTGCTTTTCTGTCATTAAGTCTTTTAATTGAGCCCTACCCCAGACGATTCGAAAACTCGACTCATGGAACAAATCAAAAGAAAAAAGAACTGGACACTAGCAGTTTTCTGTGCTCTCGTTGTTTTCTTGGCAATAGACGTAGTTCTGCTAACTCTCCAAAACCGAGAGTTAAAACTCATGCTGAAAGCAATGACGCCTATGGCACAAGTTGAACCGTTAAAAACAGGCGAAAAAGTCGCGCCCATCGTGGTGCAAACACTTGATGGCAAGATCAGCGAGATAAGCTATACCAACCCAACAAAAAAGTACCTGCTCTTCGTTCTATCGACGACTTGCCCACATTGTGAGAAGGCTTTAATCAGTTGGAGGACAATCTCCCAAAGCAACACGGCTGGCAAGTGTGATATCATCGGCGTTTCGCTGCATAATCTGGATGCGACTAGGAAATACCTTGCTACGAAAGATGTCGGCTTTTACACTGTGTCCGCTGCATCCGACACCAGCTTCAGCCGCAAGTATAGGATCACTGGAGTACCGGAAACAATCTTGATCAAGGGCAACGGCTCGGTGGAAAAGGTCTGGATCGGTGAGTTGACGCAAGATCAGACCAACGAAATTCAAAAATTGATGACCGCTTAAACATCGCCTTTATCTTAAATCACAACAACCAACTACTAACCAAAGGAGGTAAATATGAAACGCTTCAAAAAAGAGGCTCTGCTTTTTCTGGTAGTGCTCTTAGTAGCTGTTTTGGGCCTGTTGCAGGTGTTCCACGAAGAGGCTTATGCAACCGCAATCTGCAGTCTCACTCAGTGTTCAAATTGTAATTGCGAAGTATTTCCTAACAACTGTAATGGGCTTTGCGCCTGTTATAGCGGCGGTCCTAACATCAGATGCACTGACTTTTGTCTTGGCGCGTGTGGCGAGTAACCATCAGGCTTAGAACTCGCACACCTTTAACTAACCTGATAGATTCATTGAGTGGGGAGTCGATATGAAACGGTTTAAGAAAGAAGTTGTATTTTTGGCCGCGGTTCTTGTCGTAGCGGTTTTGGGGCTGATGCAGTTGTTCCATGACGAGGCATATGCTATACCTCTTTGCGAAAACGTATGCCATGGAGCTTCTGAATGTAATAGTAGCGTCTTATGCTCTAGCTCGTGCAATACCAGTGTGCGAAACTGCAGTGATTTTTGTAGCCTTTGTCCCCTATGATCCGATTAAATACTTGTTACCACACTAGGCCGTCGGTAGCTGCTCAGCTAGTACTAAAAAAGAAGCGGCTCCTCACGAAGTAAATCATTGGGGAGGAAGTTTCGGCAACAAAAAGTCCCGCGATTCGACGGGACTTTTTGTTTTCTGTTCATTTCTTCAACAACGACAGTAAGAACCGTCCTAGAAGGACGAGATAGGCTTAGTCATCCACGTTTCGTTTAACATCTTCGCCAGGCTGAACATGATGCGCTGGCAACTCTCCTCTGTCGGGAACGTCTCCATGATCTTCACACGCCTTCTGAACTCTTTGAATGCTCGCTCGCCATTTCGACCGTCACAGGTGGGGAAATTTCAGGCGGAAAAGTGGGGAATTTTCAGGCGGAAAAAACACATGGCTTATCTCCAGTAGTTCATTGGTTTTACATCAGTGAATTATTACGCAACTGGATGATAAGCCTTTTCTTTTCCTTCTTCAAATCATTTTACACACTCTACAATATACTACCGTCCATCAGGGGTTCCGTTGACCATAATTACGTGAGGAAAGCGGAGCTCGTGATCTGCCCGGGTTCCCCGGAAATTCATCTTTGTAAATGGCTATCGGTCTAGTTATATTTACAAGCCCGATTCCAAGGGTTCGCAACGTCAGGGATCCGGGCCTGCTCTTGGCAGATATCGGGGTGGCGCTTCAAACGGGGTCGTAGTTCAGTTTGGTTAGAACGCCTGCCTGTCACGCAGGAGGTCGCGGGTTCGAGTCCCGTCGGCCCCGCCGATGTAAGCCCCCCCAAAGGTACTTGTGACCCGCCAGACCGGGCAAAACCGACTCTGTCAGATGTCTCTTTCAGGTAAACCTTTATCTGCCAGGTAAACCCTTGTCCGCATTCCACAAAACTCTCATACTGCTGTTTGCGTTGTCACCGGGGCTCTATGCTCAGCCGAAACTCGGAGTGGTCGGTGGCACAGATCGGAATTTGGGAAGAATTTATGCAGGCTCGAGTCCGATTTTTAAGTTCAACGTTTTGAACTCGGGTAGCGCTCGCCTCGTGATTTCCCGCCTTCCCATGGCTTGTCCCTGCGGAAAGGTGGATATATCCTCGAGGGAGATTGACCCGGGGGATACAGCGATTATCTCTGTAGTTTTTAATAGTGCGGGTTATTTGGGGGATGTAAAGAAGGCATTTGCGATTGAATCTAACGACCCGGTTGACCGAACTGTATTCGTGAGATTCAGCCTCAAGGTCGTCAATTTAATAGAGGCAGAACCCGAAATCATCTATTTTGGTAACATGCATATCGGTTCTATTGCTTCAAAATCGATTCGACTCAGGAATATCGGCAAGAAGCCGCTCGTGATACGTGGGATATCCGATTCCACTCAAAGCGTTGAAACGTACCTGCAGAAGGAGAAATTGGCTCCGGGTGAGGTTACGATTCTTACCGCAAGCGTGAGAGGCCAAAAGGAGGGGTCCCGACAAGGAGAGCTGGTGTTGGAGACCGACAACAAGACCCAACCGCGTGTCAGAATCAAATTCGTCATCAATTTTATAAGGTGATCTTGTACCCTGCCCAATTCGGAGTAGTGTCTTCGGAGTAGATGGCCTGAAGGCATTTTGCCAAAATGGGGGGGATAAACGCAAAAATTTTTGGATCGGTAAATTGAAAAACTGCAAAAAAGACTTGACACTTACCCCAAGTTTCGTTAATATGGGTTGTTCCTAGGGCACACCCGGATCAGATGGTCTCACCGCAGATGCTCTGCTCACCTTAGAGTATCCGCAGTACGAAACGAACGGGATGTCTGAAGCGTAAGCGTTCAACACAGTCCTGTTGCAGGACTGATTTCGTAGTCGGATACTCGTCACAAATCATCAGAAGTAAAATTAATCCATCGTCGTGCTCTCGCGTACCACGCGTTTACTCTACGCGTGCAATTGAACTGAGTGCAAAGTTCAGGTGTCTACGCAGACACGCCGTATCGTTCGGAGAAACCGCAGGCAAGGTGAATATGTCAAGGAAACATACCGGGTGAATATTGTTACCAGCTTCAGTTCACATTCCGGCTCATCTCTCCTCGCAGCTTCGCCGTTGTTCCTCTTGCACGGGCCTCATGCTCTGTCACAATCGGAGTGCCGATTTCCTACGACTTCGAAATTGGCTCCGCACAAAATGAGAATTCTAATTCCACTAACCACTAATCCACAAATCACACCTCAATCCTTCTTAGGAGGATGTATGAAGTATGTAAGACTAGTTTTAACGTTGCTGGTTGTTTCGGGACTGGTTGCGGGCACTGTCTTTGCAAGCAGTGGCGCATCCAGGAAAGCCGGGACAACCAGTGCGCTGCCGAACGGCGATCCCGATCAGGTCGGCGTCAAAGCTGCACCACTGACAAAGGCCTCGCAGGAATCGGTCGACCAGGAGGCGATCGATCAGGCGAGACTTGATATCCTGCAGTCGAGGCAGCAGGCGAGGACTCCCGTTCAGAAGACTATGCCAAGCGGGCCTCTTCAGGTCACCGGGATTTCCGGTGATTACACGGTCGGGGTTGGTAAGAATTTCACCTCGATCAATGCTGTCATAACGACACTCAATTTCGGCGCACCGGTGACCGGGCCGACGAGATTCCTGCTGACGGATGCTGCGTACAGTGAAGCAGGATTTGTCCTCGGCACGCTGACCTATGGAGCTGGCGGGCCGTTCACTGTAACGTTCCAGCCTGCGGCAGGAAACACAGCCTGCTCCGTTACGTTAACCAACAACGCAAGCGGTGGCGGAGGCTGGGTCATGGACAGCGTTTCCCATGTCACGATCGAAGGCGTCGTCGACGGCGGCACGCCGGGCGCTGCCTGCGGCGGTACCGCGGCGACTCGGAATCTGACTATCACCCTTAGTGGTTCCACTTCGTCGTCGGTCATTCGAATTCGCGATGGATCCGACCATGTGACGGTTGCCGATTGCAATATCGTCGGTGCGGTCGGGACTACGACGGGCACGATCGGCGTCAATATGACGACAGATTCCGCCCCGCAGTCTGATCTAACAGTCCAGAACTGCAGGATCCACGATCAGGAACGCGGTGTCGCGTCGAGCGGTTTGTTTCCCGTAAACGATGCTACGGCTGCCAACTCGTGGGATCAGCGGATCAATGTCCTCGGAAACGACATTGGTACAGCAGTGGCTCGAATGGGCATCTCGTTGCAGCAAGCCAAGAGTTGCTTAGTTTCGTGCAACTCTGTCCATGACGTGAGTCTTCCTGCCACGTTTGCCAGCCCGGGCGGGACGTCCAGGGTAGCCGGCATTTTCTTGAACAATAACATCCTGAGCACGATTGCCAAGAATACGGTCGACAATATTGTGAACGGTCGTACCTCGGGATCGGGAACCGGCACACGAACCTACGGTATTCGCGCAGATGCGAAGCCTCTCGGTTTGGATGACAGCTGGTCTCTTGTGTTCTCGAACAACCGGATTATCAATAACTGCGTTACCCGAGTCAAGGGCACCACCACATCGGGGACGGGATTCCGCGACATCGGTATTGAGAGCGGCGGCGGACGCAGGGATACTCTCTATTACAACACGGTCATCATGACGGGCAGCTCGTCACCGGGCAACGATGGATCCACCTGCTATCAAGTATTCGGCAATCGTGGCGCCCTCTTCACGGGATTCACTGTTGTCGGCGGTCGATCTCGTGTCTACAACTGCAATTTTGTGAACGATCGCGACGCGGGAAGCGGACTCGTTGAGCACACGGCCTATCGTCCGTTCAATGACGGTGGCGCGACCGATATTCAGTCGAATAGCGATCATAACGTGTTGTACTCGCCGGGGTCTGATGGAGAAACCGCGCCAGGTTACGCAAACGTGGTTGCCTGGAGAAGCACCCTGGCAGATATACACAGCCTTGGGTACAATCCATTTGTCCTGAGCGCGACAGCCCTCGTCTGCGAGCAATTCCGGTTTACCGGTCGGTGCAGTTTCGGAAGACATCTTCGGAAACCCGCGCAGCGCAACGACGCCGGATGCCGGAGCATCCGAGCAGACGGTGAACGCGCCACTGTACCACGACGCGTTTGTCTCCTCTCTCGATGCGCCGAGTGCGTCGGGACTTCCGGCAGGTCTGCCGTTTTCCCCGATTCTGGTCACCATTGGAAACAGCACTCCAAGCGCCGAAGCGAGTGTTACCGCCGAGGTCAAGATATTTGATCCCGTGGGCAGCCTAGTCTACGACCACAGTGCGTCGGCGGGACCGCTTCCCGGAGTGGGTAGCGTGCAGGTCTCTATTCCCAACAGTTATACTCCTGTCACAGCCGGGAAAGACTCCGTTGCGATCATTCTGACCATGGCGGGCGATGCAGATGCATCGAACAACGTGCTGTCTACTGCCTTCCCCGTGGCCGGGTTGAAGGTCCCGGGCGCTGGTTACTGCTCGGGCTTCGAGAATGCCGGCGAGCTGGATGGATGGTTCGGCGACGGTGATTGGGCAGTCGGCTCGATTCTAGGCGGCGACACCAAACTCGGCGGCGCTCACACGGGTGATAAATCCTACCAAACAGTTCCAGGTCCCCCGGGAACGCAGTACAATGGAGGCGGTGTCATCAGCAATCTCTACACGCCATTCTTTGATTTGACTGGAATGGCTGATGGCTACGTGTCCTTCTACCAAAATCTCGCGACTGAACCGGAGTGGGATCGGAGTGTTTTGCAGTACACTCTTGATACGGGGAAGACGTGGTCTACCCTCGGTGTCCTCGACGATCCGAACGGCGTGAATTGGTACAGCAGCACGGTGTATC
This sequence comes from Ignavibacteria bacterium, assembly GCA_005877655.1. Classification (GTDB taxonomy): domain Bacteria; phylum Bacteroidota; class Ignavibacteria; order UBA10030; family SZUA-254; genus VBOC01. Next base: position 3,285 of record VBOC01000180.1, on the reverse strand, counting down.
AAAATGCTCCGGGCGCGATGGGGACTACCTGCTTCGACATTGCCACGGCTACTGCCCATAACGTACTGTATTTCCAGAGGGCAGGATTCTGGACAAGCAATGGCGATTGTCCTTCAGGTCACCCCGATGTTACGACGGGACCGTTCGGCTTCATCTACGTTCAGTTCCGTCTGCCTGCTTCGATCCTCGGTCATTCGTATATCCGGTTCCGGTATAGCACGTTTTCTGACGCATCCGGAGCCGATGATGGCTGGGCGATCGACGACTTCTGCATTAAGCCTACCGCGCCCGTCTTCAACGGTTCAATCGCGGGAACAAAGTTCCTCGATGTGAACGGAAACGGCGTTAAGGATGCGGGCGATAATGGACAGTCGGGTATCCCGATCGTCCTTACCTACTTCGGCGTGGCGATCAAGACGCATAACACAGACGCGAACGGAAACTTCTTGTTCGACAGCCTGAAGCCCGGATCGTACGGACTCGTTCCGACCGATCCCCCGGGTTACGCTGTAACGAACGGTCCGGTCACGGTTAACAACGATGGCACCCAGACACTCACGGCCGTCAATGTTGGCGACTACCAGGGAAGCATCTCAGGCGTGAAGTGGGATGATCTTAACAAGAACGGAGTGAAGGATGCGGGCGAGCCGGGTCTTCTCGGCTGGACGCTCGAACTTCACAAGGACTCCTGCAACGGCGCACTTTTGCAGACTACGACGACTGGCGTCGGCGGAGCGTTCTCCTTCGGGAGTACACCAGGGACCTACTATCTAAAGGAGGTCCTGCAGCCCAATTGGGTGCAGACATTCCCGGCTGTCAATTGCTCGGGTGCCATCACGGTATCCGGCTCCAGCGGAAGCCCGACGGCGCTTGTCACCGGAGTCAACTTCGGTAACTTCCAACTGGCTTGTATCAGGGTTGAGAAGACCGTTGACCTGAACGGTAACGGCATCAAAGACGCGGGCGACGTAACAGGAATGCCCGCGGGTGCCTTCGCCGTGCTCCAGGTGAAGAAAGGTGCAGCGGTAATCTTCACCGACACGCTCGGGAACGGCAACCTCGTCTCGATCACGCACTGCGGCCTTGACGTTGGAACCTACAGCGTCCAGGAAGTCTTCGCATCGCCGCAATGGATACAGACTGCCGGCGGTAACCCGTCGTTTGTCGTTTCAACAAGCGACACGAGGGATACCGCGCGGTACCTGAACTTCAAGCTCACATCCGCGAGCGGGACGAAGTTCAACGATCTCAACGGTAACGGCGTGAAGGATGCGGGTGAGCCGGGACTGGCGGGATGGAAGATTAATCTTAGCGGCACAGTCCTCGGCGGCACAAGCTCGATCACTGATGCAAACGGCAACTGGTCGATCGACAGTGTCGGCGGCGGAGCCCATGTGATCAGCGAGGTCAATCAGAGTGGCTGGACACAGACACTGCCGACAGGCGGCACCTATGCATTCAACGGTGTCAGCGCGAGCGTCCCGGGTTCGATCCAGACCGGGAAAGATTTCGGTAACTTCCTGAACTTCTGCATCAGCGGTGTGAAGTACAGAGACCGGAACGATAACGGCACACGGCAGGCTGGTGAGGAAGGGTTATCCGGCTGGCAGATTAACGTCTCCGGAGTGGGTGGTGGCAGCGTTCCGACTGATGCAAGCGGAAATTACTCGATCTGCAATGTCGGACCGGGTCCGCACGTCGTGACGGAAACGCCGCAAGCGGGGTGGTTGACGACGCAGCCTTCGGGCGGCAACTACACCTTCAACGGTGCGAGCGGTCTGGCTGTGACCGGACAAGACTTCGGTAACTTCCAGGCGAGCGACAGCTCCTATCTCTACCGGACATTTACTTCCGATGAGTTGGAGGATGCTGCTCAGCACAAGCCGGTGAAGCCTGCAAAGATCGGCAAGCCGTACGTTGGGCCGAACATCGCTACACTGTTGAAGGATTACTTCAAGCAGTTCGGCAATGCCGGTATCAGCGTCGGTCTCCCCGGTCAATTGAATGCCGGTGGAAAGGAGAAGGCGTATGTCCTTCCCAAGGGATACACAGATGTGTTGAAGTCTCTCTGGGTGAAGGGGATTACGCATTCGACGAACATCGAATCCACAGAAGTCTACCGTGGATTTGACTTCGACACCAAGGGCAAGCAGATGCTCAAGCGCTTCAAGGCACTGCCTCCGACCAAACAGCTGAACGATTGCTTCGAGGAGCTGTTGACACTGGCGGTGAACATTGGCATGAGCGATGCGGGCAAGACACCTGCGGGCCTCAGGAACCTCCTCTATGACGACGGCATCTCAGGCGCATCACTCAACGGCCTGTCGGTTGCCGCCATCAAATCGTACGCAGACAACGTGATGACGAACTTCGAGTTCCAGCCGTTGGCCGTGTATGCGAGGCTCGAACTGGTGGCGTCGAAGATCAACGAAGCCTTCTCCTGCGGCGGCGTTGATTGCGAGTCGGTCAGTCCTCTGACAACGGCCGACTACGATACTGCTTCGTGGATAGGTACCGGGAAGGTTCAGATCCGGGGCAAGTACCCGGTAACGGCCATCTCATACCTCAGGGCCAACCCGGGAGCGGAGCCGAAGATCATCCAGGTGCCGCGTAATGTGGTACCGGTTCCGACCGTGTACACGATGTACCAGAACTATCCAAATCCATTCAACCCAACGACAACCATCGAGTTTGATTTGCCGACCGATGCGTTCGTGACCCTCAAGATCTACAAGATCGTAGGTCAGGAAATGGGAACGCTGTTGAATCATGAAGCGCTTGATTATGGGAATCAGAGCGTAGACTTTGACGCATCGAATCTGCCGTCAGGAGTCTACTTCTACCGGATCAGCGCCCAGAGCCTCAACGACGACGGCGTTGCCACCGGACAAGTCTTCAAGCAAGTCAAGAAGATGATGCTGGTCAAGTAAGTTGAGTGGTGCACCGGGCCAGTTTTTCCGGTGAGTAATTCTTCCCCCGTCCCGCTTGCTGCGGGACGGGGGAGCTAAGAGGTGCAGCGGTATCAGGAGTGAAGTAGGTTTAATCAACGTACACTAACAGACCATTTGGAGGGTTTGATGAGCTGGCATCTGCTGAAGAAAATCATGGTGGCATCGGCGCTCTCTCTCTTCCTGCCGCTCTTGCTTTGGGCGCAGGCGCCCGTATCGGCCACCGCTTGGATGACGATCACCGATGATGCGGGGGGCCATGATTCATTGACTTTCGGGACTCACATGACGGCTACGTATTGCGTCGACACTGCACTCGGGGAAAATCAGTCCCCCC